>JADFON010000479.1 GCA_022562855.1 Candidatus Zhuqueibacterota bacterium
AAGTATTCAGCGAACGGTTTATATTATCGACAAAAACGGAATCATCAGGTTTGGCGAGCAGGGTACGCCGGATGACGTCAGGTTACTCTATGTCGTTAAATCGATTGATTTATAGAGTCTGAAAACAATTACTAAAAATCCTCAATAAATATGAGCCTCGAAATTGTCGTAGTTCTCAGTATTGCCGTTATATCCATAATTCTTTTTGCTACGGATAAGCTCAGGGTCGATCTTGTTGCGTTGATCATAATGAGCGTTCTTCTTCTCAGCGGCTATGTTACGCCGGAAGATGGTATTTCGGGTTTTAGTAATACAGCCACGGTAACTGTCGGCGCGATGTTTATTATCAGCGCAGCTCTTTTCAGGACAGGCGCGATAAATTATATCGGCAGGGTTCTTGTGAGGCTGGGACGGCGCAACTTCTGGTATGCATTAATATCTATTGTTTTGGGAATAGGTTTCATATCTGCATTCATAAACAACACTGCGGCTGTGGCGATCTTTATGCCGATAGTCCTCGGTCTTGCGCGCGAAATCAACACGAGTCCTTCCAAACTATTAATGCCTCTTTCCTATGCATCGATGTTCGGGGGTTCGTGTACCCTAATCGGTACATCGACAAATATCCTGGTAAGGTCCATTGCAGAACGGTATGGTATTCCCGGGTTCTCAATGTTTGAATTTGCCTCCATGGGTCTTGTGTTTTTCTTCTTCGGATTTCTTTATATGGTCACTATCGGGGTCAGGATGATACCGGAACGAACAGTTGCCAAAGACCTGACCGAAGACTATAATATGAATGAGTATCTTGCTGAAATAATCCTGAAGGAAGGCGCTCAATCCATCGGCAGTACAATTGCGAAATCACCGCTTGTCGAAGAACTCGATATTGACATTTTTGAAATAACGAGAGGAGGGCGCAAAAGAGTTTTGCCTGCGGGGAATACGATTCTCCGGGAAGATGATATCCTCAAAGTCCGGTGTAATGTTGAAAATATAAAGAAATTGCAGGAACGTGAAGGCGTCGTTATGAAACCGCATGAGCGGTGGAAAGACGAGGATCTGAAATCGGAAGATTCCACGCTTGTCGAAGCCGTCATTGCACCCTAATTCATCTCTGGAGGGAACAACGCTGAAGCGATACCGTTTCCGTAACGTTTTTGGCGGCACTGTCCTGGCTATCAGACACCGCGGAACCATCATGCATGCAAAATTGGAAACGACAAAGTTGAAGGCAGGCGATACGCTTTTGATCGAGGTCGAGGAGACCCGCAAGTTTGAGCTTGTAAAGAGTAAAGATTTTGTATTCGTTTCTGATGTCGGTTTGCAGGATTTTCGTAAGCACAAAATCATACCTGCGCTTTTAATATTGTTTGGCGTTGTACTAACCGCTGCGCTGAACATTTTCCCAATCGTTGTCAGCGCTGTAGCGGGTTGTGTATTGTTAGTGCTAACCGGGTGTATCAATCTTGAAGAAGCCTACGATGCGATTGAATGGAAAGTTATATTTCTTCTTGCGGGAGTGATCACTCTCGGTGTTGCGCTTGAAGCGACCGGGGCGGCTGCGTTACTTTCGACCCTTATGATAAGTATTATCGGTCCGCTTGGACCGGTAGCGCTTGTGTCGGCGTTTTTTCTGCTATCGTCATTACTGACCGGTGCGATGTCAAATAATGCAACAGCGGCGCTTCTTGCGCCGATTGCAATAGTGGCTGCCGGGTCGATGGGTGTCGATGCAAAGCCGTTCTTGATGGCGGTGACGTTCGCCGCCTCAGCCAGCTTTATGACGCCGGTCGGCTATCAGACTAACCTCATGATCTACGAACCGGGGCATTTCAAATTTAGGGATTTTCTAAAAGTAGGCACCCCGTTAAACATCCTCTTCTGGATTCTCGGCACCATTTTCATCCCCTATTTCTGGAGTTTTTGAATTTTTTCTCAAGAATTTGTGTTCAGGGTTGGATTAGGTTATTCTTGACTAAAATTGTAATTATTAGTACATTAGATAGTACTCGAAAACAAATGTGTTTGAGTGCATTAATTCTCTTTAAATGTACAGATTCCAACCGCCGGATAGGGTTGGAAAAAGGAAATAATGATGGAGACA
>JADFON010000480.1 GCA_022562855.1 Candidatus Zhuqueibacterota bacterium
TTGACCGGTTTAGTTCGTCATAATCTGCCGGAATAGATTTGTATTCTGTATAGAGATGTGTTTAATCTTTAACGGTCGGTTATATAACGACTAAAACGTATGAAAATAGTTACTAATTGCTAAAAAGTCAAGAACGATTTTTTGTCCGGTAGAGCAATTAATGGTATTTCGGGTTTCTTGCTTCAAAATGTAGTTTTATTATTTCAAGCCGTTTTGCGCCTATTCCCGGAACTTCAAGCAAGTCGTCCAATTTCATAATGCGGTCATTTTCTTCGAGGAATCCGATTATCCTTCCCGCAAGCACAGGACCGATAGAAGGCAGTTCCTGAAGCTCTTCAGCCGTAATATTCTCAAAAAATGCTGTCACAGCAGTATCCAACAGAGCCGCTGCAGAAACATTCGAACTTTTTTCCTTGAATTCCTTAACAAAGTCTGTGTAATCAAAAGTTACTTGATTTGAAACTGAATTGCTCAATAAATTCAAAAATATTCCGGTAAAAACCGCTAAGGCAAAAACGATTACAACGGTCCGTTCGCGTGGTGTAAAGCTGAAATGCCTTTTCAGGAATTTTTTCATCGTCTACGGTTTTAACAGCTTGTCAAAAATAAATTATGTTTTTCCAGAATATTTTATTAATTTATGAATTCCCTCTTCATAAATCAATATTTTTCTTTTAGTATTATTGTCTGAGTAACGATTATGTTCGAGATTTCGTAAATTCTGATTATTGATGCGCAAACTGCCGTAAATGTCCGGACTAAACCGCATAAGAGGGACCATGTTTCTATGAAAAAGACCGATTATAATGAGTTCTTGTATGATGAGGACTTGAAAATAAAACCCATTGCGACCGCTGAAACGATACCGTCTGCATGGTATACGGGGAAGGATTTTTTCGAATTCGATACAAAAGCCGTTTTCACTAAAACATGGCAGCACGTCGGATATTGCGGTCAAATTCTTAAACAGGGCGATTATTTTGTAACTGAAGTTGCCGATAACCCGTTAATCGTAGTCAGGGACAAGGAAAAACGTATAAGAGCGTTTTACAACGTCTGCCTTCACAGGGGAGGTCCGGTAGCAACAAAAGACGGAAATACGAAAGTGTTTCAGTGCCGGTATCACGGGTGGACGTATGATCTTGACGGAAAACTCCGCGGTACGCCGGAATTCGAAGGAGTTGACGAATTTGAAAAAAGAAATTACTGCTTGGCGCCGATAAGGGTTGAAGAGTGGGGAGGCATGCTATTTATTTGTCTCGACGATACTGTCAAACCGTTTGAAACATTTATTCCCGGAATCAGGGAAAGGATTCTGCCAAACAAACTTGAATCAAAAATATTCCATAAACGGGTCGATTATACGATAAAGTGCAATTGGAAAGTATATGTCGACAATTATCTTGAAGGATACCATCTAAATATGGTGCATCCGGGTCTTGCAAAAATCCTCGATTACAGGAATTATGTCACAGAAACAAATGACCATTATTCTCTTCAGCAAAGCCCCTTTAAAGACGAGAATGGCATATATGGTTCTCCGGATGATATGGCGTACTACTATTTTGTTTTCCCAAATTTTATGATGAATATTCTGCCCGGACGGCTTCAGACGAATCTGGTGATCCCGGTCGCCCATAATGAAACCCATGTCCGGTTCGACTACTATTATGATGAGATGGATACTGATGAAGCAAATAAGTTTATTGAGGACGATCTCAGGATTTCAGATGAAATTCAAGCGGAAGATATTGACATTTGTGAACATGTGCAAAAAGGGCTGAGGTCGGACGCATACGATAAAGGCAGGTTCTCGGTAAAACGGGAAGAGTGCGTTTATCATTTTCAATGTCTTCTGAAAATGGCATATAAATCCGCATTTTAAAAAGCGAATTCAGCGACAAATCTTGCAGATAAAAACCTGCATATTTTACAGATCTTACAAATGTGAATAATCTAAGGAACACCGGCACCGGTATTGAATTGAACCCATTGAATGAGAAAGAGAGAACATACATGAAAAGTGAAGAGGGACCTTCGACCAGGTCTGTCCATTTAGCAAAGCAGCACGACCCGCTGTATCGTACTATCGTTCCCCCGGTGGT
>JADFON010000481.1 GCA_022562855.1 Candidatus Zhuqueibacterota bacterium
GCACAAAGAGTTAAAAGTTATGAATATTTTTCCTCTTACCTGCATTATTATCTCTGATAATTATTTTAACATGAGCGCCAGCAATCCAAATACCATCCCGATTTTCATCAATTTGTTTAATTGTTTCAAATGCTCCATCCTTCGGGAAACCAAATATCTTTGAATAAGAACTATTAACAGAAGGTCCACGCCGACAGCAACCGTTATTAAATACAGCAGGCTGTAATTTAGAAAAACATACGGTATAGGCGTCAAAAAAATTAATAGAATGAAAACGGAAATCCCGAGGGCAAGAGCTTTACCCTCACCGTAACGTACCGGGAATGTGTCGATACCCGACTTCTTATCGGCATATTTGTCCTCGATATCTTTAAAAATCTCCCTTCCGAAATGAAATACGACCGCAAACAGGGCGGGGATTGCGGCGTTTTTTATGGAGCCGCCCGCGAGACCTCCGTACAGAAATGCCATGCCGGCTAACAGACTGATTATAACGTTACCGGCTAAAACCATCCGTTTTGCTTTTACATTGTAAACCATCAACAGTACGGAAGTCGAAAGGACAATAAGAAATCCTTCAATACCGACAAAGAAACTTAATAGTATTCCTGAGCTATATGCAAATATCCCGGATACCAGCATGTCTACCGCCTGTAATTTCCCCGCTGCATACGGTCTGTCCGGTTTATTAATTTGATCCACGGATTTATCGAAAAAGTCGTTGAATATATTCCCCGCCGCACAGATAAATCCTGCCGAAGCGGCTGCGTAAATTAATATTGGACTAAAAAACGAATCTAAACTATAGATAAATCCGACCCAAACAGATAACACGGTCAAAAGGATGTTCAGCGGTCGTGTCACTGAAAATAAATTATTAAATTTTTCGACTAATTTAGAAGGCATTTTGAAGTAAGAAGTGAATCTTCATCGAAGAGAAGGCGTCTCCCTTTCCCAGACCTATATCAAATCCGATATTTCCTATTTGCGAGTCGATTCTGATTCCAAATCCGTAACCGATTCTGCTTTGGGTCGATTCATTTTTATCCTGGAAAAACCCGCTGTCGAGAAATACATATGCTCTTGATTCCCTGTTGAGGAGATAACGCAGTTCCATGTTTAACCATGCCACTTTACTCGCAAGAAATTGTTTTTCCCTGTATCCCCTGACCGATCCTGTTCCCCCCATGAACCACTGTTGACTTATGGGAACTTTATCACCCGAAGTCGTTGTCTGATTCCAGACGCCCTTTATAAAAGAAATAACGTTTTTTGTAACCGGAAAGGCTAATTCAATTTGAGCTTTGATTTTACGGTCGGAAATGTCCGGATCTATCGATCCGATGTTGTTTCCGGCAAGAGTTCTATCTTGCCTTGTAACAAAGGTAGAATAGTAAACACCTTTCCTGGGATTTATCCTGTAATCAAGATTGTCAAATGATAGACCGGCAGTTAGAAAACTGCTATTGCTGTTGACGGCTAAAGACGATGATACTTCTACATCCGCAATAACCTGTTCCCTTCCGACCGATGCGTGGACGGTCAATGCGCTGTTCAACCGGTAATTCAGACCAAATATGAATGAACGTTTTGTATAACTGGAATCCTGGATCGATTGTTCGATGAGTCCGTTGATGTTGACCGGGAGACCAAAAATCCAGGGTTCCTCATAAAAAATCTTTACTTCCTGGGACGATCTGTCGGGTTTATGCCATTCTGCCTGAAAAACCCTTCCCGTACCAAACAAATTGCCGAAATCGAACGTAAATGATCCAACGATATAGCTGTCCGACTGTCCCGACCCGGGAACATATCCTGCAAGACCGGTAAATTTGTTTGATCTTTTCTCCTGAACCACAAATCTCAGCAAGGTCCTTCCGTCAGGTAATTCGAACAATTCCGGAACGGAAACATCATCTAAAAAAGATAAATTTTGAATATAATTTTTTGCTTTTGTAAGCTCCGCGCTAGACACTTTCTGCCTCTTTATTTTTCTATATTCAGAAATTATGGTTCTAACAGCCTCTTCTACTTTCGTATTGTCTATCCCCGCGCGAGTAAGCAACGAACCTGTATCGGTATCAGAATCTACCATTGTGGAAATA
>JADFON010000482.1 GCA_022562855.1 Candidatus Zhuqueibacterota bacterium
ACCATTGTCGGTATCTGGGGATAGTTCTTTGAATACAGATAATGGGGCAGACCAAGCTGGTGATGCGCCGGAGTTGCCGAAGGATACAGCATTATTATTATCGCTGCGGCTATGTATAGTTTTTTATTTTTCATTTTTCTACGACCATGTTGTTTTTTGGAGATTTTTCGTTAATCAGAAAATCTTTGACAACTTCTTGCTTTTCGGTTATTCTTTTTTTATAGATCCCGTTACTTGCGACAATAGTTTTTCTTTGCTGCAGTGTGGAGTTCCGGTAATTATTATTTGTCGACAGTGTGTATTTCAGCGCTCCGGGTTTACAGACCGATATACACAATCCACATTGGTCGCACCCGGCGGTCAGTTTTTTTGTCATCGGTTTTAAATCGTAAGGACAAACCGGTATGCAGTCGCCGCACAGGTCGCATTGACTCTTGTTCAGCTTGATTCTTAAGAGTCTAAAGTGTGACAACAAGGTATAAACCGCGCCACCGGGACAGATATACCTGCACCACCAGCGTCGTGAAAAGACCAGTTCAAAAAACAGGATAAAACCTATCAATGTAACGCCGACACCCCAAACACCATTGTAAACACGGTAAAATATCTCACGGCTGATAACCGCCGGGGGATATATTAAGGCTAAGAGTGGTCTTCCGGCGAAAATCGCCAGAATCAGACCGAAAACGAGAACAAAATACTTTGTATTTTTGCTGAACCTGATGTCACGTGAATTGTAACCGATTTTATTTAAAAGACTTCGTATTTTATCATTGAACTCCAGTATCAAATTCATCGGACATATCCATCCGCAGTAGACTTTTCCAAGAATAACGGTCAATACCACGGGGATAATGATTGACATCAAGAGAGGTAAATAGAGATACATCGTAATGGTGGTCGATTCGATAAAAGCCAGGGGGTCCGACACTTTGAATCCCATAATATCCATAGACCATACCGAACCCTTTACCTTGTGAGTCAGCTCTACTGCTTCACTCCTGTCATATCCTTCGAAGAAAGAATGTATTTCAGAATAAATCCAGGAGTCTTTTATGGCGTAATCGTCCTTCTGCTGAAGTTTGATTCCATAGAAATTTATCAGCGGAATCGCAATGATGAGTAAAAAAACAAATATTTGAATTGGTCGTCTGAGTTTGTGCATTTTGATGACGATTTAAATTGCCAAGCGCAGGCTAAAGCCTGCCCCGTCGCGTAGCGATCACTATGTGATAGGGGCCACTCACGTGGCGGCTACGTTATAAAAAGATAATTGAATCTACCTTACTATATTCGAAATATCTAAAAAATACATTCGATTCTTCCATCAAACAGACTCCGAAATCGGGACAATCCGTATCGCCTGCGGGTAATGGTAGCAAATTCTTTCGCATAAACCGCATCCGACACATTTATCAGGGTCGAGAATGGGCCGTTCCCAGGGACCTATCTTTATCGCTTCGTCCTGCAGGGGACATGCCCGGTAACATACTCCGCATATCCGGTCATTGTATGAATAACAGAGATTCAAATCGAGGGACGCGACACCCATCCGGACATGTTTTTTTATCGAATCGATATCGTCGCCTATGGGTTGCAGCGCACCTGACGGACAGACCTGATTGCACTTCATACAAAGTATACAGCCCTGTTCGCGGGGAACGATATACGGTGTGCCCGCTTCTTTTCCCGACCCGATCTCGAAATAATTGATGCATTGATTCGGGCATACGTCGCTGCACAATCCGCAGCGGATACATTTTTTCAGAAAATCATCTTCATCCAACGCGCCCGGAGGACGCAAATACCGGAATTTCGCACTTACCGGAAGCCATTTGAAAAGCGACAAAAAATATATTCCTGCAGAGAGCAGTCCATATTTCAGTATCTGCCTCCTGCTTTTTTTTGTTCTTCCGAATTGTGATATTGATTGGGCTATCTTTCCAACAGCCGAGAGCTTCTCTGTGAATCGGGAAAGGATTTTATTATTAGTTACATACATATTAATGTTTATAGAACTATTGTAAAAATCAAACTTTTGGAAAAATCACGACTAACTTCACCCCAAAACCCAAAAAAAGGGGCAGGCTAAGTTTGAG
>JADFON010000483.1 GCA_022562855.1 Candidatus Zhuqueibacterota bacterium
AAATAATTTGTTATGCTGAATCTCGACATCAACGAAAAAACCCTAAATAGATCGGTTCTCAGGGCGCGCGAACAAAATGTCATAATACCTTCATTTCAACAGCTTCGCAATCCCGGATCAATCCCGGATGACGTCAATTCAAAACTGAACAAAACAAAGCTCTGGGACGTTGACCCTATAAACTTGTTCAGAGTTACGTGGAAGAATGAGCCGCGTGAGCACGGTGGATTGTTCGGAAAAGCAAATTACCTGGAAATACCGGAATCCTTATCAGGCGTCGAAGCAAGAATTGTTGTAATGACCGGAAAATGGTTTCCGACCGGTTCACATAAAGTAGGAGCGACGTTCGGATGTATTATACCAGGTCTTGTCACAGGTCAGTTCGACCCCACGATTCAAAAAGCTGTCTGGCCTTCTACAGGTAATTTTTGTAGAGGGGGCGCCTACATTTCTTCACTTCTTGGCTGCGAATCGATAGCGATCCTACCGGAAGAGATGACCGATGAGCGTTTTGCATGGCTCGATGCAATTGCCGGGGAAGTGATCAAGACCCCGGGCGGCGAAAGTAACATCAAGGAAATCTATGATAAATGCAAAGAGTTAGAGCAGACCAGGGATGAAGTTTGCATATTTAACCAATTTGAAAACTTTGGCAATTATCTCTGGCACTATGCCGTTACCGGTCCGGCGTTTGAAGAAATTCTGAACGATTTGATGAAAGAAAAAGACTCGCTTGCCGGTTTAGTAACTATGTCCGGGTCAGCCGGTACCGCTGCAAGCGGAGATTATCTAAAACAGAAATTCCCATTGAGCAAAATTGCCGTTGGAGAACCGGTCCAATGCCCAACCATGATGCTGAATGGATTTGGAGAGCATCTCATCGAAGGAATCGGAGATAAACATATCCCGTGGATTCATAATGTCAGAAATACAGATATGGTTATCGGGATAGACGACAACGCCTGCACAAACCTGATCAGGTTATTCAATGAACCGGCTGGCAAAGAATTCCTGATAAAAGAAGGAATACCTGAACAAACGGTGAATCAACTCGATTTAGCAGGCTTATCCGGTGTTGGAAATATTCTCTCGGCAATAAAATTTTGCAAATATTATGAGCTTACAAAACACGATTTCGTGGTGACCGTTCTTACCGACTCAATGGAATTGTACAAAAGCAGGTTGGAAGAATATAACAATCTATACGGTGCCTACACAAGAGAAACTGCCATCGCTGATTATAACCGTTATTTGTTGGGGGCGGCAACTGATAACATGGCAGAACTTAGCTATTATGACAAAAAACGGGTTCACAATCTTAAGTATTTTACCTGGGTGGAACAGCAAGGGAAGAATGCCGAGGAATTAAATGATCAGTGGTATGATCACAATGGTTATTGGGGAGCGATCCAGGGTCAGATTGAAGACATTGACAATCTCATCAGGGAGTTTAATGACAAAACCGGGTTGACTGTAGAATGATTTAATCAAATTTCCAGCGAATCACACACTAATATGAACAATAAAATTAAAGCTCTCGCCGACAATTTTCAAAAGGATCTGATCCGTTTTCTCAGGGATATAATTGCGATTCCGTCGATGAATGGATATGAAGGAGCGGTCATCGAACGGATAAAAAAGGAAATGGAAGAGACCGGCTATGAAAAAGTCTGGGTTGACCCAATGGGTAATTTGTTCGGTCAACTTGGTAACGGTAAAAAAATACTTGCCATCGACGGTCATACGGATACGGTCGATATAGGCGACAGGAAAAACTGGAAAGTCGATCCGTTTGGCGCGGAGATGAAAAACGATATTATTTATGGAAGGGGTGCATGCGATCAAAAAGGAGGTATTGCGGCTGCAATTTATGCCGGAAAGATTATCCGTGAGATAGGAATTCCCGAAAATATTACACTTCTTGTTGTTGCATCATTATATTCTAATTTATTAACATCTTCTTTGACTTTCCGAATAAAGGTTTTGATGTCTTCAGGTTTAAATCCGATAATATTTAATTTACCAATAGTATTAGCCAAGTTCCAATTATCTCTTTTACCTTTTTTATAGCAATCAGAAGTATATGTC
>JADFON010000484.1 GCA_022562855.1 Candidatus Zhuqueibacterota bacterium
TTTCCCCGCTATTATAAATTCTGTAGCTCTTATGATGCCGTCAACCGTAGACTGACCCGTTCCGTATCGGTTATCGAACAAATTCTTTGTCTGTGCGTCGTTAACAGCAATTACAGGAAACTTTAATGCATTGTCTTTTTCCATCGACCGCAAACGTATGACACCGGTTGTTGTTTCTTCCATACTTGCAATAATCGAAGAAGCCATATCGGGATATTCAGCGTGAATAGTTGTCACAAGATCGGCGCCATCGTCCATTGTAACAGTAGGATTGTGCTTGATCGCAGCATGAATATTTTCATAATAGGAATCGTTATCCTCAGCATGAACCGCCCACACTTTAATATCATAATCATAAACAAGTGATACTGCGACGTCGTCCTGGGTGCTGAGAGGGTTCGAAGCACAAAGCAGTAAATCCGCTCCACCTGCTTTAAGTGTTCTTGCCAGGTTTGCAGTTTCTGCGGTGACATGCAGACAGGCGGACATTTTAAGACCTTTTAAAGGTTTATCTTTCGAGAATTGATCCCGGATAATCTTTAGTACAGGCATATCATTATTTGCCCATTCAATACGCCGTTTTCCCTGGTCGGCAAGAGATTTATT
This sequence comes from Candidatus Zhuqueibacterota bacterium, assembly GCA_022562855.1. GTDB lineage: Bacteria > SM23-31 > SM23-31 > SM23-31 > SM23-31 > JADFON01. Next base: position 607 of record JADFON010000484.1, read on the forward strand.
TCCAACCTTATAATCCATTACTTTTCTCCTTTCACAATATCAAGAATGCAGGTCGTCGACCCTGTCCGTCTTTTCCCATGTAAAATCTTCATCTTCTCTTCCAAAATGACCGTACACTGCTGTTTTGCGGTAAATAGGACGTCTCAAATCCAATGACTTTATTATGCCGTTTGGAGTCAAATCGAATTTTTTACGTATTAGAATTTCCAATTCTCCATTCTCCATCGATCCCGTACCGGATGCATCAACCATAATCGATACCGGTTCGGCTACGCCTATGGCATACGCCAATTGGATTTCGCATTTCTCCGCAAGACCCGCGGCAACGATATTTTTAGCAATCCAGCGCACTGCATACGAAGCGGATCTGTCCACTTTTGATGGATCCTTACCGGAAAATGCACCGCCACCATGACTTCCTATACCACCGTATGTATCGACTATGATCTTTCTTCCTGTCAGCCCGGTGTCTCCCATCGGTCCGCCGATAACAAACCTTCCGGTCGGGTTGATATGGAATATTGTATTATCGTTTAAAAGATTTTCCGGCAAAACAGGTTTTATGACTTTTTCTATTATTTCACTCCTCAACGTTTCAATTGAAACATCTTCGTTATGCTGGGTACTGATTACCACTGTATCGGCGGAGACAGGCTTACCATTTTCATACCTAATTGAAACCTGGCTCTTCCCGTCGGGTCTCAGAAATGGTATTGAACCATTTTTTCTCATTTCGGATAGCTTTTTTACCAGTTTGTGAGCCAGAGAGATTGGAAGGGGCATAAGTTCCGGAGTTTCCTTGGTGGCGTATCCGAACATAATTCCCTGGTCTCCCGCACCTCCTGTTTTAACACCCATATCTATATCTGTCGATTGACGGTCGATACTCGTTAACACGGCACATGTTTCATAATCGAAACCTAACCTGGAATCGTTATAGCCTATATCCTTTATTACTCCTCTTACGATTTTTGGGATATCAACATAGGTAGTGGTTGTAATCTCACCACCAACCAGGGCTAAGCCTGTCGTAACAAAGGTTTCACAAGCTACCCTGCCGTTGATGTCGTCCGTGAATACAGCATCAAGAACGGCATCGGAGATTTGGTCTGCAATCTTGTCAGGATGTCCCTCGGAAACCGACTCAGAAGAAAAAACATAACTCGACATATAAACTCCTTAGTACACTTTTTTTACTTCAATGTGTTTACTATGTTTTAAAAGCCGCCCGGTAATAAGATATTAAAAGGAAGGATTAACCTAATAATCGTCATTTATGTGAAATTTCGTAAATTTTACAGTATTAATTCCGAATAATCGCTAATATTCAATGAGCTAATTGACCCCGAAACATTTGCATTACTGCCGACAATGGAATCCTTCAAAGTTATATCGACCACAGATGCACCTTCACCTATTATCGAATTGTTCAGGATTGAGTTACATACGTATGCATCTCCGGCAATTGTTGTGTG
>JADFON010000485.1 GCA_022562855.1 Candidatus Zhuqueibacterota bacterium
ACCTGATATTCTACACAAATCTAAACTACCAGCACCCAAATCAATTATAAGACATTCATCAAATCTATCGAATCCATAAGCAACCATAAAAGGTTCAGAAACAACCATTACAAGATCAAATATACCTTTACAAGCTATTAAAATATCTTGTTGTGATTGTAATGATGATCTTGCAGGGACTCCTATAGCTGCTGTTAAAATAGTATCTTTATAGTAATAAAACTTTTTCGTTGGTCCATTTAAATCAACACCGTTTAAGGTAATTCCACCGGTATAGCCGGGAGGCATTGTCCCTTTTCTATGCCCATTAATAATTGAAGAAGGGCTTTGGTCCGGCAGAATAATTACATCGAAACGTCCGCTGAGGTTTCCCGCTTTTACATCAGCGTCGGTCAAAGGATGATACGGGAAACCGTACCGTTCCAAAATAAGCGATATCCACCCGGCGTCCATATTGGCTGACCACGATTTATAAAGCGCAATTCGGGGTTGTTTCAATGATTTCTGGCTGACGTTTGTACGCCCGCCTTCAAAATTGATTCCGGTAGAGGATGCAATATCACCAAGCTCATCACCCGAAATACTTCCCCCGTTCACGATAAACGATCCGTTCGCGAAATTCACATTCCCCATTGAAAAGTCGGCAAGAGCGCGGCTTACCTCTCCTCCTGCCTCCTGGATCATGTTTACCGCAGTAAAACTGTTATTTTCTGTCCCGGAAAAAACATAATGGGAACCCCTGCCGGTTACAGAACCCGATGGATATTCAGGTTCGCTCAATAATGTTTTATTTATATCGAGAGGAGCGCTCATTTCATGGGTTTTGACCCCCATCTGAACAGGCAGAGTCCAGCCGACGCCGTCATATGGCGCCATCGGTCTTTCAAACCGGACTGTTCTCGATACACCCTGCCACAGATGCGGATAATTTCGCAGATCGGGATATTCCTGCTTTTCCAGAATGTTTTTGACATACATCCCGAACGGCTGGCTCGTGGGTATTATATATGTTCCTTGAGGATAGTCGATCCCGCTCAGATTAAAATCTTCATCAGCCGTATATACTTCGATTCCGTAATTAATGAGTCTTTCCAGCATCAAAGCTGTCGTATTGGGGTCGTGCTGGTCTCTTGAAATGATCCAGCCGTAAGGCGGTTCGCTGCTGAATTTGTTGATGACATCTTTTGCCATTTTATACTTATAATAAAGCAATTCATACCGGTACTTTGCCGATACGTCCAGCACCGATTTCGAGGCGGTCAAATTATACTCGACAGCATCCCGGAATCTCCACCATCCCCCTTCCCAGGGACTGGTGTAAAACGTACCCAAAGTCAAATCCCTGTACGATTCGGGAAAATCATTTACAGAATAATAATGGGGAGTAGCATACCGGTAATTGGCTGTTTCCGTCAAAATCGAAGCAATATTATGCCCTTCAACGCTGGGACCATCCGAATATCCGGGATACCACAGGTCAAACGCTGTCCGGGAGATTACACCTTTCTTGTCCTGTGCCTCGAATCCCTGTCCCATAGCAGACCCGATAAGATTTTTCCACCGTACAATGATCGGGTGCATATTCGGGTTGACCGGCTCCGGGTTTGGCGGGACCCAGATACGTGCGGGAAACGGCGCGGATTCGTGCTGCGAAAAAAAAAGTTCAGGATACCAGACCATACCCGTCAACCGGTTCATATTCTGAGTTTCTGCAAGATTCGCAATAAAAGAATCACGGTTGTCGTCATGACCGGCATATTTATTATACAACACCGGCAGAGAACTGATCTCGTATGGAGTACCAACGTTATTCATATACCAATCGGCAATGAGCGTCATCCCGTCCGGGTTTGCGATAACAAGCAGCAAGATAATATTATCCAGGATATACGTCGTCCACTCGTCGGTCCCGGTGACAAGATCGTAGGCAAGCTGAAATTGGTGCATTGCGGGAGAAGTTTCCGAGGAGTGCATCCCGCCCTCGATGATTACCACCGCCTTGCCCTCCCTTGACAGACGGACTGCTTCTTCATCCGAATCAACCTGTGCAAGACTCAAGGTTTTTGTTATATTCCT
>JADFON010000486.1 GCA_022562855.1 Candidatus Zhuqueibacterota bacterium
AGTAACCTCCATGCCTTTCTTCGCTCAACACAGAACAAAACTAATTGCCGGGATATGGATAAATAATTTATATTACCTTTATCGTCTTCAAACATCATATAAACGCCGAAATCGGGTACAAATGACCGGTGGTCTTTTTGTAAAAAGCGTCTATTTACAACATCATCCTGGGTAATCCGAACCAGCATGGTCTCTAAATGTAAGAGTTTTTCAGCATCTTTTTGGCTTATTTTTTTCATGTGTTTACGGAACCGCGCCTCAGTTGCACACCAATGGGCAACGGTATATTGATAAGGCTCTTTCGTTGATTTAAATCTTGAAACCCACCAGTCTTTAGTAGTTTGCGGGTTTCCTTTTAGTTCGAGTGATTCGGCATAGGTTTCGCCAAGCGAAGGGTTAAAAACGAATTCCGGCATTCCTCTCGAGTCGCGAATTCTTTGAGCCTGGATTGTCGACACGTCGTCTGCAACGCCATGTTCTGGCTGACATGATGTAAAACTTTGGAAAAATGTTGTTCCCCTGTATTCCAATCCATCAAGAATTGCCTTGTATAGCTTTGGCGCATTTGCCATCGAAATCTGTGCTACAAATGGCGAACCGTGTCCTGAAAGAAAAGTCTCAGCGACGTTTTTCTTCTCGACCAATTTGCCCTGAGTAGCCGCTCCCATCTGATTCATATCGAATCCGCCAAGCATAACAGAGGAGTCGGAATTCTGACCGCCGGTGTTTGAATAAACCTGAGTATCGAGCATCACCACGTTTATGTTCGGCCGGTTTTGTAACATTACCTTTGAAACATTCTGATAACCGATGTCTCCAAATCCTCCATCACCTCCGACAGCCCAGACTTTTGGCAATTCGCGAATTTCCAGGTCCGTCATCAATGTATCGGTAAAGTGTGTATATTCAAAATAATCCTGCTTACTGATCACCTCATTTTCGCTGTCTAATAATGCATCCGACAATCGTTCGGGGATAACCGATTTCCTGGCGTGATCGATAATAAAACTCTCACCTATCAACCAGGATATTGTTGCACCGTCCTGGAATAATGAATTCATCCAAGGATAGGGATGGGGATTATTTGGGGGTGTCGAGCCGTATACGGTAGAACATCCGGTGTTTGCGCCCATCGCCATAACAGACATTCCGTTTCGGAACTGACCGTCGATCGCCTGAAGGTCCCGATGATTGAATGCCTCCTGCTTCAATACCATGACAATGGCATTAATGATTTCTTTATCGGTGATTTTCTTTATTGATTCCATTCGTACATCGGTATCATCGTCATTTTCACCGCCGAGTCCCATAATCACATGGATAACTGTTCTGCGAAAATAATCATATTCTTCCGGATTTGATTTTTTCAGTTTTGTAAGTTTTAATTTTCCTTCTTTGACAAGCCGTGCGGCTTTTTCGTCAAATCTTTTTGCTTTAGCATGATATAATGGTCTCATATATGCTTCAGTACAGGACGCGAGTGCACGTAATATACTTTTTTCTCCACAGCCCGCACATGCGCCGTCGCCGGATACGAGTGCATCGTAATGGCTGCGGACCATGAGGTGATTTCGCAGGGCGGCAAACTTCGAATCCTGTGGCGAGTCATTATTATATAACCCAAGATATTTCTGAGGCGTATCGGGGAGTAAATCGAGAAAACCCATCGCCGAATTATGCTCCGTTGTCACTTCATCATTGTCGGGTACCATTATAAGCGCTTCATGTTCTCCGCACTCAGTTACACATTCCCCACATCCTTTGCATAGATCGGAAATAAAGATCAAAAACAAACCGCCGTCACCGGAATTTTTCTTTTCAACACTGGAAAAAATCGGTTTTGCATCTGTATAGGCAACAGGAACTTTTTTCAAAATTTCGGCAAACTCCTTTTTTGTTTTATCAGAAACAGTGTTCATCGCATTGAGTTCTTCAATAACTATTTGGCTAAATGGGATTTTTTCTTTCGCTTTAATAGTTTCAAGCATTCTTGCTCTGCTTGCCATCTCGATTTCAGGGAGAATATTCAAAAGTTTCTTTTTCTCATCATCATCAGAAATGTAGTCTTTC
>JADFON010000487.1 GCA_022562855.1 Candidatus Zhuqueibacterota bacterium
ATCCTTATAAAACATCTCTGCTGAGTTCCCTAAACATTCTTCGGGATCATATCCGTATACTTTTTTAACTGAATCGTTTACATATTCTATTTTTCTTTCGGGCATTTTTACGGCAAATACAGCATCTCCTATAGAATTATGAAGTTTCTCTAAATAGTTCTTTGCCTCTATGAGGGATTGCTCCGCTTTTTTTCTCTCGGTTATATCATCAATAACACCTTCAAAAAATATCACTCTTCCCGTTTCGTCTTTCGTGGCAACTACCGTTTCCGAACCGATAAAGGTACTGCCGTCTTTCCTGACGAATTCCTGCTCGTCATTTTTGATGTCTCCGAATTTTTTCAACTTCCGGCTGAACTTAACCCTGTCTTTTTTATTTTTATAAAAATCCGAAGCGTGCCGTTTTAGAAATGCCTTTCTGTTTCTGTAACCGAACATATTTACTAAAGCGCGATTAGCTTCGATTATCTTGCCCTTAGCGCCTGGCGTCGTCCTGAATATCCCGGTATTGATATTCTCGGTAAGCGTTCTATATTTTTCCTCACTCAATCTGAGCGCTTCATTAGCCATTTTCCGTTCAGTTATGTCTAAGAAAATTCCAACATTTCCCATGATTTTACCTTTTGCGTCGAATGTTGGAGCGCCGCTTACCTGAACCCAGATAATCTCAACGAGTTTTTTCTTTATCCTTATTTCATATCTGTCAGACTTTCCTTTTTGTCTCAAACGACTTTTCTTTTCTACAAATTTCCGGTCATTTTCGTCCACCAAAAGCATCAAAGAGGATTTTCCTATAAGCTCATCACGGGAATAACCGAGCATTTTACACATTTCTTCATTGACGAAACAAATTATGTTGTCGTTGTCACACTGCATCAAACCTTCGCTCATTTTCTCGACAAGTGACCGGTATTTTTCTTCGCTTTTTTGCAGTTCTTTATTGGCATTTGTGAGTTCAGCAGTCCGGAATTTTACCTTATTCTCTAATTCCCTGTAAGCTTCCTGAAGCGTTGCTTCAGAGTTTTCTTTATCAGCTATTTGCTCGAGACGCATTTTATTTGTCTTGATTGCCGATTTTATTTTAAAGGTTATTGTTTCCGGTTCACACGGTTTCAGGAGGTAGTCATCGGCTCCTTTTTTAATTGCCATTAATGCTGTCTGAATAGAACCGTATCCTGTTATCATTAGTATGGGTAGGTCGGTTGTTTTTTCCCTGATCCGGTCAAGTAATTCAATACCGTCCATTTCGTCCATTACTATATCTAAAAGCGCAAGATCCCAATTGGACGAATACAAGAGAGAAAGAGCTTTTTTCCCGGAATTTACACCTGTCGCTTTCAAACCCTCTTGATTGAGGACATCAACAATCGTTTTGCATACCATTAAATCATCATCCACGACTAATATTTTGTCACTCATAAAGATTCCTCCTTATGGTAGGGTAGGAATATCGAAAACGTCGTCCCTTTATTCGGTTCACTTTCAACCTCAATTTTACCACCTGCCTCGGTAATGATTGAATGCGTAATGGACAAACCGAGACCCGTTCCTTTCGTACCTTTTGTCGTAAAAAAAGGACTGAAAATCATCAATATGTTCTTTTTCGATATACCGGTTCCCTCATCGCTTACATTAATAACTATTCCATCGTTATCCCGGTTAGCAAGTATATGAATTACCCCGCCTTGCGGCATTGCGTCCTGAGCATTTAATATCAGGTTGAGAAGAACCTGGTTCAGGAGTTTGTTTGGCAGGGGAATTTCAAGATCCTTATCCGCTATTGCCGCCTCTATTGATATTTTCTGTCTTAACATTTGTGTAGAAAGGAGCATTCTGATCTGTTCAATAATTGGTTCTAATTTTGTCTTAAATGAAAGTTCTTTGTCCTCTCGATGAAGGTCCAGCAATCTGTTTACTATCTCGCTTATCCGGTCGATTCCTTCGTTTATGAGATTTATCTGGCTGCTTTTTTTTAATTTTTTCGTCAGATTTTTTACTAAAAGGTACATTTGTCCCTTAATACCTTGCAGAGGGTTGTTGATTTCGTGAGCACTTCTCGACGCGAT
>JADFON010000488.1 GCA_022562855.1 Candidatus Zhuqueibacterota bacterium
CTGAAAAAAATTATAAAAGACCACGATCTTTGCAGACCGGGTCTTCTCCTGTCCGGGTTTACAAAGATTTTTGCTGAAAAGAAAATTCAGGTATTCGGTAGAACAGAGATTTCCTACCTCTCGGAAGTGAATAAAAGCGACAGGAAACAAGCGTTCGAACGGTTGATGAAAGCGGATATTCCCTGTCTAATGGTTGCGCATAACGGTAAAATCGACAAGGAACTCTTAAAAATCGCCGATGAGACCTGTATTTCGATATTTGTATCTCCCAGTACCACATTTCATATTTATCAGATTCTTTACAAGTATCTGAGTGAAAAATTTGCACCGTCTACATCGGTACACGGAACACTTGTGGACGTATATGGTGTGGGAATCCTCTTAACGGGAAGAAGTGGAATCGGCAAAAGCGAAATAGCCCTTGACCTGGTCGAACGCGGACACAGGCTGGTCGCTGACGATGTGGTCACCCTTAAAAGAACACGAGTCGATGTGCTTATCGGTACCAGCCAGGAAATTCTAAAAAGCATGCTTGAAATCAGGGGAGTCGGATTAATCGACGTTTGGAGCATGTTCGGAATAAGCGCAATCCGAATCCAGAAAAGGGTAGAAGTAGAGGTACAGCTTGAAGATCATAAAAAAATTGATAGTTACGACAGGCTTGGAATCGATGACGAATTTAAAGAATATCTCGATGTCAAGATACCGCTTATACATCTTCCCATTTTCCCTGGAAAGAACGTTACTGTAATTGCTGAAGTAATAGCCTTGAAAATAATGCAGAGAATCTATGGGATGCGTCCGGAAAAGGATTTCATGCAAAAACTTGGAGAAAAAATTAAAGAAAACGACCGGATAAGGAAATATCTTGCAGGAGATGTAGAATAGAGAAATGTTTGATTTGGCAAAAATGAACTTTTATTTTTAATTTCTTCATAATATATTGAACTTATGATAAATGCTATTATCCTCACACATGGTGATTTCGGCAGGGCTCTATTGAACACCACGGAGAAAATCATTGGACCGGTTGATGCTGTAAAAGTACTCAGCAATGAACTGACATCGATAAAAGACCTGGTAATAGACCTTGACAAAATCGTTAACGACTGGCGCGACAACGACATTCTAATCGCGGTCGATTTTTGCGGAGGAAGCTGCTGGCATGCAGCGCAGGTTGTCAAACGAAATAAAAATAATGTCGTATTGATATCCGGGATAAATCTCCCGATGATGCTTTCGTTTGTAAGCAGAAGAGATGCCTTTAAACTGCCGGAACTCGCGGAATACTTGAAAGAAAGCTCGATTAAGGGTACGGAGTTAATCATTCAAAATGAATAACCGGAAAGCCTATAAAGTCCGAGTTACGAGTTGCGAGTTGCAAATTTCGAATTAAGAATTAAAAATTACTCGGAAAAGATTTGAAAAATTCTTTTTGAGCAAACATAAAAAACGGTAAAATATTTAAATTCACAACTCACAACTCTAAATTTGTAACTTAAAGATTTCCTTATGTCTTTAGTCCTTGTCAGAATAGATGACCGGCTGATTCACGGACAAGTGACCGTCGGATGGGGCAGCTTTTTAAGCCCCGACAAAATTCTCCTCGTCAGTGATGAGATTGCCACGAATGAATGGGAAAAAGAACTCTACGAAAAATGCGTTCCGTTTAACGTAAAAATCTCTATACTGTCGGTAAAGGATGCGGTTGAAGGTTTGATAAACAATATCTATGAGGATGAGAGGGTTATTCTTCTCGCAGAATCTCCTGCCGCGATTGTTGAACTGGTAAATCTTGGCGCTGTTTTTCAGCAGGTGAATATCGGCGGGATGCATTACAAGGAAAGCAAGCGCAAAATACTTCCCTATGTATATGTCGATGAACAGGACATTCAAGATTTCCGCTTCCTTGAAGAACATAACATCGAGTTAATCTGCCAGGATCTCCCCCAGGCGAAAAAGGAAAATCTCTCCGAACTTCTTACCTGATTATTTGCCCAGTTACTACATGATTTTAAGATAAATGT
>JADFON010000489.1 GCA_022562855.1 Candidatus Zhuqueibacterota bacterium
CTACCGACCCTGTTCACGATAGTCAAGATTCACCGCATTTGATTTACTGAGCCGGTCTATTAGTTAATGACCGGTTTTCCTTTCTCCTTAAATTGATAATATTCCTCATTTTTTTTATAATTCTTATGCTGTTACCTCTTAATAAACCGAACATGGAATTAATCCTGCATTACAAAAAATTCTTTCCTGCAATTGCATTTTTCGCCGGGTTTCTCTGGGACAGCCTGACCCTGACGCGGATTGACAGGATTCTCGACAATGTGATCCTTCTACTCTATCTAATCCTGTTGGGCGTTTTGATCATTCTTCTCAATCTTTTAGAATCGGGGCATAAACTCAAGCCTATTCTCACCCGTTTCAAAAAATGGTATCCCCTTGCTATTCAATTTCTGATTGGCGGATTGTTCAGCGCCTATGTAGTGTTTTATTTCAAGAGCGCGTCATTCACCAAAGCGTCCCTGTTTTTTATCCTGCTTATGGTTTTTCTTGTCGCAAACGAATTTCTTGAAAAGAGGTATTCAAATATTTATTACCAGGTATCGCTGTTTTTTCTGGTGAACTTCTCATTTTTTATATTTGTTGTCCCGGTGATTTTAAGGCAAACAGGACTGCTTTCCTTCATGATAGGAGGTGTTCTCAGCGTTCTGACCGTGGAGAGTCTTGTATACTTTCTTGAAAAAAAGTCGGTGTTTCCCACTAAGAAATCATTGACAATATGCCGTGCGATACCTCCATCCTTTTTCAGCATCATGCTTCTATTTTATGTCTTTAACTGGATTCCTCCTGTTCCGCTGTCGCTCAAATCATCCGGTATTTATCACACTATTACAAAAAAAACCGAACAAGGCGCGCTTGTTTATGAAGTTTCCTATGAAAAACCGCCCTGGTATAAGCCGTGGAAAAAATCGGACGATCCTTTCAAGTACAATGACGGTGATAACGTGTATTGTTTTACCTCAGTTTTCGCAAGTACCGATTTAAACACTTCTATCTATCATCACTGGAAATGGTATTCCGAGGAGGAAAGTACGTGGGAATCCTCTGACAGAATCGAACTTGACATCAGCGGCGGCAGGGATCTCGGCTACAGGCTCTATACTGTTAAAGAAAACATACAGCCCGGAAAATGGAGGGTCGATATTGAAACAGAAAACGGACAAATTATCGGCAGGGTAAACTTCTCCATTGTTCAAGGGGACGGAAAACCATTTGATTTAAAAACTATAATTCGATAAATTAGGGAGTTTTTTGCCATATATCATAATTTTTGAATTCGATTTCTCATTTTAAATCAGGACTGGACGATCATGACATTCTTGACATCTAACAAGGGGATCAAACTCCTGTTTACTTTAGTTTTAATCTTATCTTTTACATTATTTCAATCATGTGAACCTGAAGAAGAAGTAATAGCGCAAGGTCTCGATGATGAGAATAGGGCGCTTGCCCAGGGGCAATTTGTCGAACTGACAAACGGGAAAGTGCATTATGAAATGAGCGGGGATGAAAATGCGCAGACGGTAGTGCTGCTGCATGGATATTCTGTACCGATGTATATCTGGGACAAGACTTTTCAGCCATTGGTTGAAGCAGGATTCAGGGTCCTGCGGCTCGACTTTTACGGAAGAGGGTTTTCGGATAGGAGAGATCTGCGGTATGATAAAGATTTATATATTGCCCAGGTATCCGAACTACTTGAGGCTCTCAATATTACCGGACCGGTCGACCTGGTCGGTATGTCGATGGGAGGGTCGATTGCGGTCGCATTTACCGATCAATATCCTGAAAAAGTTCGAAAAGTGATTTTCATCGATACTGAATTCTCAAGCGGCAGTCCGCCCCTGCCGCCCGATTATATGACCACGGGAGTGAAGTTAATGCGGGAACAGGCTGAATCGATGGCAGAGGGACAACTTGGCGATTTTTACAATCCCGATAATTTCCCCGGCTGGCCCGACAAGTACAAGGTGCAGATGCAATATGAAGGTTTTTTCAGGGCTCTAATCTCAACATCGATGTA
>JADFON010000490.1 GCA_022562855.1 Candidatus Zhuqueibacterota bacterium
GACATTCTTAAAATCAATTTTTCTTCCCGGCTTTACCGCCGTTTCCATTCCCCTGATTATCCATTTTTTTAGCCGCAGGAAAAAAGAAAGAATTGCCTTCGGTTCTTTGTATTTTCTAAAATTGATAGAAACAAAGAAAATCAGAAGAATAAAACTCAAGCAAATTCTACTTTTGCTCATTCGAATGGCTGTTATCAGCCTTTTGGTATTTGCGTTTGCAAGACCTACGCTCACGGGTGATGCAAGCAAGAACGGGTACGGCGTCTCGGATGATACACGGATTTCCGCGGTGATTATTGTCGACAATTCCATAAGTGAAGCCCTCGAAATAGACGGGACGCAGGTATACGAAAGAACCCGCCAAAAAGCCCTCAGGTCACTCGAATCCCTTAAAGAGGGTGATGAAATTTATTTACTTTTTGCTGCCGGTACACAGGATACCGGTTTCAATCCGTTTCCGGAAAGGGATTTAGAGAGCATTCGACGGCAGATTCAGCAATCACGGATATCGTTCAGGAAGGTTGATCTAACCAATGCTTTGAAAACCGCCTATTCGCTGCTTGGTCCGAGCACTAATTTGCACCGGGAAATATTCCTTATATCGGACATGCAGGCTGCCGGATTCGGATCCGGTAATTTTTCGCAGAAGATTTTACCTGATGTAGAAGAAGATAACAATGGAATATCGCCGGTGAGACTATTTTTTATCGATGCTTCGCCACAGGATATTTCCCCGAACGCAGGAATAGTAAGCGTTGCCATACAGAACCAGATCATTGAATTGGGAAAACAACTGACCTTACGGGCAACGATTCAAAATTACGGGGATGTCCCGGTAAGGGATTTATTGGTATACGTCTATTTTAACGGACGGCGGTTGGCACAAAAAAATATAACTTTGGAATCATTTGGGTCTGAAGTGCTGAATTTTCAGATTATACCGGAACAACCGGGTATTATAGAAGGAATGATAGAAATCGAGGACGATGAATTTACTGTGGATAATCGCCGCTTTTTCGTAATTAATATACCGGACAAACGTTCTGTGCTCATAATAAATAGTAATGACGAAGCAAATATTTTTCTACAGTCTGTGTTTTCTCCGGAACTTTCCCCCCGGGTTCTTGATGTTCAAACGATTTCGGAGGAGCAAATTTCATCGACTGATTTCAGACAGTTCGATGTTGTAATATACAACGGATTTACACAAATGACGCAGGCTGACATTTTTAGAATGAGGAATTTTTGTGCGGCGGGAGGAGGGGTGATAATTTTCCCCGATGAGAATTCAAACCTGGTTTCATTAAACGAAACTATCGGCGAGGATTTCTCCCTGCCGGTTGCATCCGGTTTTTCAGGAGATTTAGTGCGCCAAATGGAACCCCGAGGTTTCGGGGAGGTTTCTCGATAGTGGTGGATACCCGCGGTACAGGAAACTCGGAAACCGATTTTCTGACAATAGACGCAATTGATTTTTCCCACCCGGTTTTTGTGAATATGTTCAAACAAATTCCTCCGGAGGATATAAGTCTGCCTCGTATATTCAAATCGGTAAATTTTGATCTGCGAAGCGCAGGGGAAAATTCTTCAAAAAGTATAATCACAATGTCCAATTCGAAACCGTTTTTGACCGAAACCCCGGTTGACCGGGGGGCAATCGTCTTGTTTGCAAGCGCACCATCGCTTTCGTGGACAACTCTTCCACTGAAGGGGATATTTTCACCTCTCCTGCACCGGCTCGTTTTTTATCTTTCACAATACGGTAGCGTTGCTATTAAACCGCTTGAAATCGGGGATGAAATTTCTCTGTTATTTGCCGGTGCCGCTGACGAACTAACGATTGACACACCTCTGGGTGATCGAATCAAGTTGAGTCCTTCCGTGGCTTCCGAGGCGTACAGGGTAGATTACTCAAATACAGAAAGTCCGGGTATTTACAAATTTAAATCGGGGAATGAGGTTCAAAACAAATTTGCCGTTAATGTCAATTCCCAGGAATCGGATTTTCGTAAG
>JADFON010000491.1 GCA_022562855.1 Candidatus Zhuqueibacterota bacterium
ATCAATGTCAAAATCGATCACGGAAGGCACAAAAAACTGCAAATTCTCGTCATCCCCATCCAATTCACCGATCTGCCGGACAAATTCGAGAGAGATCTTCGAATCGCCTTCGTACACCGGTTTGATATTATGCACCGTCCTCACACCGTCAATTATTTCGACCGTGTAGGTGGCTTCAGTACTGCAAGAGAATATTATAAATGCTGCAACACAAACAAATGTAAAAGACAAATTTTTCATTGGCTCTCCATTTCAAATATTTATAATAGATTAAAGGAGGCTTAGTTGAATTATTATAACAATTTAGTGTGAATTTTCAAAGCACTTTTCAGGTTTGATATAGTAAATGGGGGATTACATTTCTTCTCCTCTTTTGATTATATCATTGACATAAATGTAAAATCTTTTTATAATAGACAAACTTACAAAAATAGAACTAATTATCAGGTGCTCGACAATGCTAAAATCAAATTTGAACAAATCAAAAGTATTGCTTCTCATTAAAAGCTGTGGATTTATTGCTTTAATTCTTCTATTAGCTGGCGCTTCGTTCGCTCAATTCACAACCTTTGAAAAAGCTATTGCAGATTTTGACGCAACGGTGGCACAGGGCGTCGCTGAAGATGGAGCCGGGGCGCTTTCCCTCGCAGTATTTATCGGGAATGAAGTTGTCTGGTCAAAAGGATACGGTTGGGCTGATATCGAAAACCGGGTCGCAGCTACAGCGTATACTATCGGTCGTATCGGGTCTATTTCTAAATCGTTTACCGCCGTTGCAATGGTGCAGTTAGTCGAAAGAGGGATAATCGCGCTTGACGATCCGGTCGAGAATTATTTTCCCGATATCAAAGGTCTTGTAGATACCATCGGAGTGGATACGCCGGTAACATTCAGAATGCTTGCAAGTCATACATCGGGGCTTATCCGCGAACCACGGTTACGTGGCGCCGCATCCGGTTCGATTTATTTCTGGGAAGAAAAGATTCTTGAGTCAATTCCTATGACCGCTTTTCAAACTAAACCATTGACCGAATACTCGTATTCGAATATCGGTTTCGGAATGCTTGGTCTGGCAATTTCGAGAGCGGCAAATGTCCCGTTCATGGACCTGGTAACGGAAAACATCTTCAAACAGCTTGGCATGGAAAGCAGTACATTTATACTCGATTCTCCCGAATTATGGGCGAGAATGTCGGTTGGTTACAGCAAAAACAGGCGGACAGGAGAAGTCAGCGCAGAAGCAGCGACACGTGATCATTTTGGCAGAGGCTATAAGGTGCCGAACGGGGGAATATATTCGACAGTCGGCGATCTTGCAAAGTTCGCCGCAGCAATGATGGGTGAATCACCGGTTGCAATCCTTTCACCCGAAAACCGTGATGAAATCCTTACACTTCAAGCCCCCGCTGAAGGATATGGACTTGGATTTACGATACGGGAGGCAGACGGGATGAAAATAGCCGGGCATGGCGGATCGGTAGCCGGATACAATGCAGGATTGACCTTTGACCTCAATTCAAAGATAGGTGTTGCTATGCTCAGAACGGTCAGCTACAATCCCCCGATACAAAGATTACTTCGATAACTAATTGCCGCAGAAAATAAATAGATATTTTTATAATTTACATGGTAAACTTAATGCATCACATAGAGGGATATTAACTGATATTGCCATTAAAAATAATTTATTTATTGGGGAAATCGATCATAACATGCTGAAAGAGATATAAAATCTGCCTGATTGAAGGTGTGGATTTAAATTCATGCTCGATAAAGATAATCGCGTAAGATTTTCAAATTCGAATAAGTTCGGAAAAGGCAGTATGATAATTGTACAGGAATTAAATATAATAGGATTGAAATGAAAAAATGAAGAAGGTTTTTCTGTTGTTGAAAAAAACAAGATCGACCCGAAAGTGTATGAGAAATAACAGTGGCAGGCGGAAAGCGGAATTAAAAGCAGAATTATAATTGAGGAGAAATAATGAAAAAAGTATTACTC
>JADFON010000045.1 GCA_022562855.1 Candidatus Zhuqueibacterota bacterium
ATTAGAGCATAAGGTAAGAAACCGTTGTGTTACCGACGCGGACTGTTTGTTTCGCTGACCAAATGTGCCGAATACGACCGCATCGGCTGTTTGTGCAAGCTCGACAAATCTTTCGTCCCATTCGAGGTAGTCGTAAGGGGCAGACTCTGAGCATTGGAATGCAGGTTCGCCTTTATTATCAAGCCTGACGGTTACGTAACCCGTTTCACGAATGTCATCTACTTGTATAAATTCTCTTTTAAACCCGCCATTATCCAGATGAGTAAGCAGTTCATTTCCTGCCGAATCGTTCCCTATTCTGCTGATAATTATACCTTCATGACCAAGCAAGCGCGCATGATGAACGCAGTTGAAGGTTGCTCCACCGGGGAACTTTTCACCTTTATCGGGATAAATATCCCATAAAAGTTCTCCAATCCCGGCTAATAGCATGATAAAAAATATATTGAGAAATTAAACAACGAATGGAAATGGTCCGGCTACTTAGCGCCGGGGGATCGGCACTAACGTAAGTAGACATCACATAAAATCGATCATCGCAATGATATAATCGATCGTTGACAAATAATGGTTGGAAATTTTAAATAACATTAACAAAAATTCCGATAATATTATTAAACAGGACATACGTGAACTTATTATGAGGAGAGTACTAATGTGCAACAGCAGCAGTTTAGAGCTTATCGGACAAATAATCTACGCAACCAGAAGAAAACCTACGAATATCTACTGCTGCCCAAAGTGTAATGCAACGTATGTCAAAAATTCGAAACTGACCTATAAAAGACTTACCCCTTATTACTTCACAAACGATTTATAATAATTCAGCGTATTTGTCCTTAATTTACCTTATTTCTCTTTGCTATCTTCTGCAGCTTTTCTGCGCAATTTACCATCTATTAATTCTTGTAAAGCAATAACACTCGGTTTGTCTCTTTTGTCAAATTCGCGAACTATTTTTTCCCTGTCTACCGATTCCTCTTCGAGGTCTTCTTCGTTTTCTATTTCACCAAGACGTTTTTTCATGTCGGCAGTAATTTTTTCATGTATCTGCCGCGCCCGTCTTGACGCAATCATTACAGCTTCGTAAATAGTTTCGCTTTTATCCTCGAGATCGCGAAGATCAATTGTGTCCGGAAGCATATCACCCTCCTGTTTTATTGTGTCATTTCTTTTTGATTTTTAAAATAAGATGCCGTTACTTTGACTATTATTCCGCTCATAGCCAACAGTCCGATCAGATTCGGAATTGCCATTAAACCGTTAAAAAAATCGCCCATTTGCCATACAGTATTTACTTTCAAAAAACTTCCGAGGATAATTAATATGCAAAACGCGTATCTGAACCATTTTTTGATCCCAAAACCAAATATCGAAGCAAATGCCTGTTCTCCGAAATAGGGCCATGTTATCATCGAGGAGTACCCGAACAACAGCGAACTCAAAACCACAACAACCCCTCCAAAGGGGATAGTGGCGCCAAATGCGTCTGCCACCGCTGCTGTGCTTGTCGAACCGGACTGCCATATACCTGTCGCCAGAACGACAAAAGCTGTGATCGAGCAAATTATGATCGTGTCGATAAACACATCCAGCATTGCTATCAATCCCTGTTTCACCGGAGAGTCGGTTTTTGCGGCGGCATGGGCAACTGCCGCGCTTCCTATGCCGGCTTCATTTGAATATGAACCGCGTGCTACGCCGTAGCGTACTCCCATCATCCAACCGGCAAAGCCCCCCGCTACAGCCGTTCCGGTAAAAGCTTCTGAAAAAATAGCACTTAAGACTCCTGGAATTTCCCGCCAGAGCAGCGCTATTACACTCACGCCGAATGCAATATATAAAATGGACATAAAAGGCGCCAAAAACTCGGCTGTACGTCCGATACTCTTAATTCCTCCGACTATTACGACCCAGGTTATGATGGCTAAGAATATACCGGTCATCCAGTTATCAATACCCCATTGGGATTCGATCCCTTGAGCTATGGAATTCGATTGGATCATAGAAGGTGTAAAAAGCGCTTTCATCCCCATTGCAAATGCGGAAAAAACCGCTAACTTCTTTCCTATTCCCTTCCATTTGATGGCTTCTTTTAAATAGATCATCGGACCGCCAAGGACTGTACCGTCCGGATTGGTCTTACGATAAAGAACGCCAAGCAATACTTCGCTGAACTTTGTTGCCATACCGAATATTGCAGAAATCCACATCCAAAAAATCGCCCCGGGACCACCAAGGGCAATTGCAGTGGCCACACCGGCAATATTTCCGTTACCAACGGTAGCTGAGAGAGACGTCATCAACGCCTGAAGCGGAGAAATATCTCCGGATTTATCCTGGCTCCCGTCTTTACGCCGAACACCTAAGAGAACATGTTTTGATGCGTACAGGAAACGTATAAACTGTATACCCCCAAGACGCCATGATAGAAAAATGCCTGTCCCTATCAACAATAATAGTGTATGCGGTCCCCAGATCGCGTTTCCGGCTGCTTCTACTATTCTATCGATTTGATTCATAGATCGCACTGGTTTTGTATGAAATAATAAATATTACATAGATATCTATACAAAAGTATGCTTCAGGCTATTCATTTTAATTCTAATTTATCTTTCAATACATTCTTGATGTTATCTACCGGATACCGTTCCTGTTTCATTGAATCCCTGTACCTTAGAGTAACCGTGTCGTCTTCCATTGTATCCGAATCCACTGTTATTGCGAACGGAGTTCCAATTTCATCCTGCCTGCGGTATCTTCTTCCTATAGCTCCGCCGGTATCATAAAACGTCTTTATATTTTTTCTCAAATCGTCATATATTTTTCTGGCTTTTTCGGGCATTCCGTCCTTATTGACCAATGGAAAAACTGCCACCTTAATCGGAGCCACGCTTGGATTGAGTCTCATAACAACCCTTTCTTCTTCCTCGTCATAGGCATCCGTCAGAACGGACAATATCGTCCGGTCACAGCCAGCAGACGTCTCGATTATATACGGTATATACCTGCTTCCCAAAGATTCGTCAAAATAGGACATCTTCTTGTTAGATTCAGCCTGGTGTCTCGACAGGTCGAAATCGGTACGGTTATGCACTCCCTCAAGTTCCTGCCAGCCAAAGGGAAATTCATACTCAATATCGACCGCTGCTTTTGCGTAATGCGCCAGTTCATCTTTGCTGTGCTCGTGAAACCTGAGCTTGTTTTTATTCAACCCTATTTTTTCATACCATTTAAACCGCTCTTCTTTCCAGTGTTCCATCCATTTTTCATCTTCCGACGGATGGACAAAATACTGCATTTCCATCTGCTCGAACTCGCGTGTCCTGAATATAAAATTTCCGGGTGTTATTTCATTTCGGAATGCCTTCCCGATCTGCGCTATTCCAAAAGGGATTTTTCGACGGGCGGTATTCACAACATTGACAAAATTTACATATATCCCCTGGGCAGTTTCGGGTCTTAAATAAACGATACTTGCATCTTCTTCGACGGGACCCATAAATGTCTTGAACATCAAGTTAAATTTTCGGGCTTCGGTCAATTCTCCACCACACTTCGGGCAGGCTTCAGTATCTATATCGTCCGAACGGTAACGGCTTTTGCATTTTTTACAGTCGACAAGCGGATCGGTAAATCCTTCGACATGTCCGGAAGTATGCCAGACTTTTGGATGCATCAAAATTGAAGTATCCAAACCCTCTATATCGTCCCGGTCCCTTGTCATCGCATTCCACCAGAGATCTTTGATATTGCGCTTCAGCTCAACCCCAAGCGGACCATAATCGTAACAACTGTTTATCCCGCCGTATATCTCACTCGACTGAAATATATACCCTCTCCGTTTGCAAAGGGAAACCAGCTTATCCATTGTTCCGTCAGATTTTTTCATAATTAACAGCAAACTAAGTCATGAGCAGCTTTACAGCTTGAGGTGCGTCGTAGCCTTCAAAATGATAACGAAAGTAATCGTCAAATAATTTGTTTAAATCTCTCTTTGTGTTTTGTGATATACGTAGGTTTTGAAATTTTTCCGGTTCCTTTTTTTCAATTATCCTTATTATCTGGAGTGTGTCGGCAGCTATTTTAAAGTAAAATGTTTTTGCATCAGAACAGGAATTACAGATCAACCCACCTTCGGCAATTGAAAAAAAAGCCGTTTCGTTTTCGATTTTCCTACTGCATCTAAGGCAATCCCCGAGACTTAATCCAAATCCACCCTGCCGCAAAAAACGTATCAAAAAATACCAATAAATATTATCGTAGTTTTTGTCCGAATTTTCCAGCACATTTAATGTTTTTATCAAAAGGTCAAACAAATGGGCGTTGGTCTCTTCCTCAACAACCAGCGATACGATGACCTCCACAATCGCAAACCCGAAAGAGAGTTTTTCTAAATCGCTTTTTAAATCCGGAAAAGAGTTTATTATGTCACACTGGGTTGCGATTTGCAAATCGCGGTTTTCTTTGTCGTAATAGATTATTTTGACATGATTTAGTTGGTCTAAAGAACCTCCAAACCTGTTTTTTAGCTTTCTTGATCCTTTCGCAATGAATGAAATTCTGCCATAATCTTTTGTGAACGTTCGAACGATTTTACTGGTTTCGCCCTGCGGCATTATCGAAAGAATCACCGCTTCAGTTTTCAGAATCGCCATATTACATTTTACAAGACTGTTATATTTACCATCTTAAATAATCACAATATCTCTTCGACTTCCATTCTTGAATTTTCAACATCCCTTGCCAGTATTTCAAATTCCTCGATACTCAACTCTTCCGGTCTCCGGGTTAAATCGATTTCCGATTTAAATCTTTCAAACTTTACATTCGGAATAAGTGAAATTGTGTTTTTTAACGTTTTCCGCCGTTTGCCGAAACATGATTTTACAACCTGCATAAAATTGTCTGAATCGAGATCCCCGGGCAGTTGTCTGGATTCAAGAGAAATAACAGCCGAATCAACACGGGGCTTGGGGAAAAAGCAGTTTCTTGAAACCGAAAAGAGATATTTTGGGATCGCATAGTACTGGCAAAGAATAGAAAGAATACTTCTGTCTTTACTACTGGGACGTGCGGTTATTCGTCGGGCAACTTCCTTCTGGACGGTAAACACCATAAGCATATTAAGCAATTTCTGATCAAATAGGCGAAATAAAATCTGGCTTGTAATATTGTAAGGAAGATTCCCTGTGATTACCGTTTTATCTTTCGGAGTAATAAATTGTTCCAAATCGAGCGACAAAATATCCCCGGTAATCAGCTTGAAATTTTGTAACTGCCCGAATTGCCTATCTAAATCTTCGGAAAATTGCGGATCTATCTCAATCGATGTTACTCTTATATCCTCTTTAACGAGGAATTGTGTCAGGGCGCCTGAACCGCACCCGATTTCAATTACATGGTCACGCTCTTTAAGCCGAAGCTCAGATACCATTTTCCGCAGAATATTGTGATCATGCAGCAGGTGCTGCCCCAGGCTTTTCTTCCATCGAAGCGGCATTTTCCCCCGGATTTTATCCTACCTCATTGAATGTACGCACTTTAAACTCAGCCCCAAGCTCTCTGGCAATATTACTGCAAGATTCGACATCCACCCCCGGAATATCCACTATGGTGATTGTTACCTTTATATCGGCAGCAAGACATTTTCTAATGAAATCAAGCATCGGATCAAAAGTATCAAAATCGTATACGGTACGCATGATTTTTTCATAATGCGATGCTGAATGGGTGTTAAGGCTGATCGATATTTCATCAATAATACCTACAAGTTCAGGAGCAATATTCCTTCCGTAAATAAGATTGCCATGACCATTGGTATTTAAACGCACTATCGATCCTTTGGATTTTAACCATGCGCCTACAGTTTTTATAAAATCAAGTCTTAACGTCGGTTCTCCGTAACCACAGAAAACCACTTCCTTGTATTGCAGGGGATCCCCAATCAGCCTGATCGCTTCTTCGGCGGTCGGTTCGTCTTTTTCAAGAATATTTAAATTATGACCTTTGACGACCGGGTCAATCAACCGTGCACAAAACACACAATCGGCTGTGCACCGTATCGTTGGGTTTACATAGAGAGAATCACGGATCTTGTAAACTATTTTTACTTCTTCCGTTTCCGGCGCTATTCCAAATAATCTGTTTGCATTAAATGCCGTTATTCTTCCTATATCTTCCACCGATAGTTGTTTGATATCCGCCAGCCGTTGCGCGACTAAGGGAACATACCCGGGCTCATTACGCTTTCCGCGAAACGGTTCGGGTGTCAGATACGGACAATCGGTTTCGATAAGCATCTTCTCAATTTGAATCTCATTGAGCATTTCAACGTTCTTATAGTTTTTAAAGGTAATATTCCCGCCGAAGGAGATATAAAATCCCTTTTTGATAAGACGAAGGGCAGTCTCAAGGTCACCCGAATAACAGTGAAAAACGCCTTTAACATCCCCGTTGGTGGTAGAATCTATTACCTCCTCAACGTCTTCCCACGCATCGCGGACATGAATTACAACGGGAAGCCCGGTGTCACGCGCCATAAGCAGTTGGTCCGCAAACACCTTTTTCTGAACATCACGCGGCGAATAGTCCCTGTAGTAATCAAGGCCGATTTCACCGATCGCAACCGCTTTTTCGTCTTTCAGCAAGTTCGAAAGCGATTTTTTTATATCATCATTATACGATACAGCATCGTGAGGATGGACACCAACAGCGGAAAATATAAAATCGTGATCCCGCGCAATACCGAGTGATTTCCGGCTTGATTCTACATCGGTGCCAATGTTTAAAATATACCTGACATCCTTGCTGTATGCGCGTTCGACAACTTCTTCCCTGTCCTCATCAAATCTATCGATATCAAGATGGGTATGACTATCTATGAACATCTGAAATATGTTGTTATTATTAGTGAATTTAAACTTATAAAGGTAATGTTTTTTATGCAAATAAGCAAGCGGTAAATATGCTCCGATGACCAATAAAACCCGGGAAAGAATATGTCATTCCCCCAAGAAAATTGGAGTATAAGATCATGTAAACGCGCGATTATTCACATTGAATATTCTTGCTTTTCTTGAGTATAAAATTTACTTTGTATATATCACTTTTGCAGAGAGTTCCGACAAGAAAGGTACTTTAATGATTCCGAAAACGATGATGGCTGTGGTAAAAACAAAACCTGCAGCAGGCGCTGAATTGATCAGCATTGACGTTCCTGAGATAAAACCCGATGAAGTTCTTGTAAAAGTAAGCGCAACAGCGATTTGCGGTACGGACGCGCACATTTATCACTGGAATCCCTGGGCAAAAAAGCGGATTAAAGGCATCCCGCAAGTAATGGGACATGAAATGGCGGGCGAAGTTGTAATTACAGGAAGCGCCGTTTCATCGGTTATTCCCGGCGATTATATATCTGCTGAAACCCACATCCCGTGCGGGACATGCAAACAGTGCTTATCCAAACAGCAACATATCTGCGCAAACTTAGAAATCCTCGGTATCGACCGGGACGGCTGTTTTGCAGAATATATCGCAATTCCTGAAAAAGTTCTGTGGAAAAACGACCTTTCATTACCTGCCGATATAGCCGCTGCACAGGAACCGCTTGGCAATTCAATATATTGCACCCTTGTCGAACCGGTAACCGGAAAATCCGTTGTTATTTTTGGCGACGGACCGACAGGTTTGTTCGCGGCTGGAGTAGCTAAAACCGCCGGCGCCTCAATGGTGATTTTAGTTGGTCTTGACCGGTTTCGCATGAATATTGCAAAAGAGATGGGTGCAGACTACGTACTCGATGGGAATAAGGATAATGTTGTCGACACTATTCTCACGTTGACCAACGAAATTGGCTCGGATGTCGTATTGGAAATGGCGGGCACGCAGCAGACGATAACACAGGGTCTGCAAATCGTGAGAAAGGGAGGCAGGTTTTGCGCATTCGGACTTCCCCCATCCAATGTCTCGGTCGATTTTAATAAAGGAATCATCTTCAAAGGTATCACGCTATACGGTATAAACGGCAGATTAATGTTCGATACCTGGCATAAAGCGCGGGACTTGCTGAAATCGGGAAAGCTCGATATCAAGCCGGTAATCACCCACCATCTTCCATTAACGGAATTTGAAAAAGCATTCGAATTAATGAATACCCGACCAAGCGTAACCGGAAAAATTGTGCTATATCCCGACCCTTCGAATATACCTTCATAATTTTTAAATATCAGGAAATTACAATGGCAGCAAAAGGAAACGCAGGAATTAACCACACCTGTCATTCCCTGCCTGCCTTTATCACGTAGTGACCACTCGCGTGGCGGGGTGGAAGCGATCCCTAACGGGACAGGACAATGACAGAAAGGAAACAGGGTAATGACAGATAACGTCAGAGAATATTTTCTTAACGAACTTGAGGAAATTGAAAAGTCCGGGTTGTACAAAGATGAACGTTTGATAAAATCTCCGCAGGGAGCTCAAATCAAGGTCGGTTCAGGGGAAGTTTTGAATTTTTGCGCGAACAACTATCTTGGTCTGGCGAACCATCCCGCGTTGGTCGATGCTGCAAAGCAAAGTCTCGAAACATGGGGTTATGGCTTATCTTCGGTTAGATTTATCTGCGGCACACAGGATATTCACAAAGACCTCGAGGCAAAAATCTCCGAATTTCTTGGTATGGACGACACTATTCTTTATTCTTCATGCTTCGATGCGAATGGCGGTCTTTTTGAAACGCTGTTGGCAAGCGAAGACGCCATAATCAGCGACCAGTTGAACCATGCGAGCATAATAGACGGGATACGGCTGTGCAAGGCGGAACGGCACCGTTATACTCACGCTGATATGAACGAACTGGAGCAGATTTTAAAGGACACGCAAAACAAACGGTTCAGGATGATAGCGACCGACGGTGTGTTTTCGATGGACGGCGATTATGCAAATCTGAAAGACATTTGCGGTCTCGCAGAAAAGTATAACGCAATGGTGATGGTTGACGATTCGCATGCGACGGGATTCACCGGAAAAACCGGACGGGGTACGCATGAACTTTGTGGTGTGATGGGTAAAGTTGACATTATCACGTCGACTCTCGGTAAAGCAATGGGCGGGGCTTCGGGAGGATTTACATCCGCACGAAAGGAAATAGTCGATTTTCTCCGGCAGAGGTCGCGTCCCTATCTTTTTTCCAATACACTTGCGCCGTCGATTGTCTCTGCGGCTATCGCCTGTATCGAATTGCTGAAAGAAACGACACAACTCAGGGATACACTATCAGAGAATACAATATATTTTCGCA
>JADFON010000046.1 GCA_022562855.1 Candidatus Zhuqueibacterota bacterium
ATTGGGCGCTAGCTCGACGAACGTCCACGAATGGCCGCTTCCAGCATGCCAGGAGTGGCATACTCCAGCGCCGAACCGACCGCCAAAATAGCAAATCCATAAAAGAAAATATATTCCATTAATCTGTCCAGATTCGGTTAATTTCTCTTAAAAGGTTTATCTCCCGCTAATTAATAATCGCTACCACAATAGCCGTTACCATTGCGTTGATTATCGCCAGCGGTAAAAATACTTTCCATCCAAGCGCCATCAACTGGTTGTATTTAAATCTCGGTAATGTCCATCGAACCCATATAAAGGTGATAATAAAGAAAATGGTCTTCAGGCTAAACGACAATACCTGTAGTAACTGTAATATCCAATTCGGCATCGGGATGTTCTCTATCCAGGGTAAATGCCAGCCGCCAAGAAAAAGAGTTGCAATGAGCGCAGATGCTATAACCAGGTTTATATATTCGGCAAGCAGGTACAGCGAAAATTTCATACCGCTATATTCCGTATGATAACCCGCAACAAGTTCCTGTTCCGCTTCGGCAAGATCAAACGGGAGCCTGTTTGTTTCAGCAAATATCGCTATGACAAAAAGTATAAATGCCAGAGGCTGGAAGAAGATATTCCAACCCGGAATAATACCAAAAAACATTGTATGCTGCTGAGCGACTATATCGGGCAATTTTAATGACCCGGCTACCATTATTACTCCTATGACAGAAAGACCGAGTGACAGCTCATAACTTATCATTTGCGCCGAAGCGCGCAATCCGCCAAAAAGAGAGTACTTGTTGTTGGAAGCCCATGCACCGAGAACAATACCGTAAACCCCAAGAGAACCTATAGCGAATATATAGAGAAGACCGAAATCAAGGTTTGCGATTTGCAGCGCTATCTGTTTTCCCGCTATCGTTATCGAATCGCCGAATGGAATCACGGCGAAAAGTAAAAACGCAGGTATCAAAATAATGGCAGGGGCAATTATGAAGATTACTTTATCCCCGCGTGCGGTTATTAATTCTTCTTTAAATATGAGTTTGAATAAGTCGGCAAGCGGTTGAAGGAGTCCCTGTGGTCCGACTCGATTTGGGCCAAGCCGGTCCTGGATAAATGCGCTTAACCGCCGTTCGGCAAGTATAGTCATAGCTGCGGCAGTCAATAAAATCATTAAAACTACCGCAATTTTTGCAACAACAATAAAAATATCAGCGCTATCCATAATTTTCAGGTTATGAAAAAAGTGAATCGAAATCTATCGCATTCAAGGTGATGAACCAGCCGTCTGCAATACGGCTTTTAACAAAGCGCCGGACGCGCCGATTTTAAAATGTGTGAGCCCTTTTAGTTCGGGATAACTCTTTGCCATTTGCATAAAAACATCGCCGTAAGAATTCCATTTTAAATGATGATTTTGCATAGAGGCAAGCCGCTTAACAATGTCCCATGTATTTTTTACTCCCTCCGGTGCATTAACCGACTGCTGCAACAGTTGGAGCCGTTTCTGATAATTAATAAATGTTCCGGTTTTTTCGAAAGACGTTGCTCCTGGGAGTACGACATCAGCCAGCTTTGCAACCGGCGAAAGAACAATATCTTCAACGATAAGAAAGGGTAGTTTAGCCAGTACATCCAAAATGCTTTGTGATATTTCGGAAAGATCGTTATGTACCACATAGAGAGCTTTTATGTTCCCCGATTTTATTCGCGACATAATTGAACCGCCATTTATGTCAGGTTTATCCATACCGAAAACCAACTGCAATCCTTCCTGATTCGGGGTCGAATCTCCTTTTATTATAAAGCCTCCTCTGAAGCTCTTGTCCTCCTTATCGGGTTTATAGAATAACCCGCTGATTTCCGATGAATTTACCGCCGTACTTAGAAACTCCTTTACAGCAAACGCGTCTTCGATGAGTGCACCGGGCGAAATGAGACCGGCTACGGAATTTTTCGTTTTTTGATATTTTCTCAACCCGTCCGAAGCAGTTTTGACCGCCTCGTTCCACGATATATTTTTCAGCGTTTGTTCTTCTTTTACCTTTGGGATTGTCAAACGCTCAATATCCTCATAGGCTTTATTGCCATACCTTCCGGTTTCACATATCCAATGACCGTTTACCTCTTCATTTGTTCTTGGAATAATACGGAAAATCTTATCGAGTGATGAATCTACATAGGTATTACATCCTGCGCTGCATTCTCCGCAGACGGAGGGAGTTCTTGAAAGATTCCAGACACGTGTTCTGTGTATGAAATTTTTATCGAGAAGCGCCCCAACAGGACAAATATCAACCACGTTACCGGCGAGAGGATGCTCTAATTGCCGCCCTTCCGGTACTGCGATTTCACTGTTAGACCCCCTGCTAATGACCGTTAGCTGTGCGTCTCCGCCAATTTCGTCCATAAAGCGTGTGCACCTTGTACA
Organism: Candidatus Zhuqueibacterota bacterium; assembly: GCA_022562855.1. Lineage (GTDB taxonomy): Bacteria > SM23-31 > SM23-31 > SM23-31 > SM23-31 > JADFON01. The sequence continues at coordinate 2,417 of JADFON010000046.1, forward strand.
GAGGATACAACGAGTTGTAGCAAGCATTATATTCGGACCGAGATCTTTGAATGGCGGCACCCGTTTTTCCTCTTTGAACCGGCTGTGACTCGTACCGTACTCAAAGGAATAATCCTGCAGTTGGCATTCCCCCGCTTTATCGCAAACAGGGCAATCAAGCGGGTGGTTTAAAAGGAGAAACTCCAGGATGATCTCGCGGTCGCGCTTTATCTTTTCCGATTCCGTTCTGACTACCATTCCTTCTGTCACCGGTGTTCCGCATGCTATTACATCCTTTGGAGCTCCTTCGATTTCTACCAGGCACAACCTGCAGCTTCCGGCAATGCTCAAAGCGGGATGCCAACAATAATGTGGTATAACAATGCCCGCCTTCTCTGCAGCACTGATTATTGTGGTTCCGGGTTCAACTGAAACTTCACTGTCATTTATGGTTAATGTAATCACAATATGAAACTCTTTTTTTTAGACACAGATTAACGCAGATTTAACCGATTTTCACTGAAATGAAAACCGAAAATGTTCACTATGCTCCCCTTTAAATATTTGTCTCCTGATTATATAATTCAATATACTTAATCAAAAAACTGTGTTCATCTGTTGTATCGGTGCAAGTCCGTTTCTAATAATCATGCAGCTAATACACACTTTTTCTGTTTTACGTGTTCTTCAAACTCGCTGCGGAATTTCGTAACAAATGCCCTCACGGGCCATGCTCCCGCTTCTCCAAATGCGCAAATTGTCCGTCCTTCAATATTATTTGTAATTTCAAGGAGTAAGTCTATGTCGTCCGGTTCGCCTTGACCGTGCTCAATCCTGTCAAGTATCGATTTCATCCACCCCATACCTTCCCTGCACGGTGTACACTGACCGCACGATTCATGAGCATAGAATTTCGAGAGGTTCAGGCAGGCATCGACCATACAGGTTTTGTCGTCCATTACGATAATGCCCGCTGAGCCAAGATGAGAACCGATCTTTGCCAGCGAATCAAAATCCATTTTTACATCGATTTCACCGGGTGTCAAGACCGGCATCGAAGCGCCGCCGGGAATAACCGCTTTGAGGTTATTGTCATCCCGAATACCGTCCGCGCAATCATAGATGAGTTCCTTCAAAGTAATTCCCATAGGAAATTCGTAGAGACCGGGTTTCTTAACATGCCCGCTGATACAATAAACTTTTGTACCCGTGCCCCGTTCGACACCAATTGATGCGAATGCGGCATAACCGTTATTAATTATAAAAGGAATATTTGCGAGAGTTTCCGTGTTGTTCACCACCGTGGGACAGCCAAACGCCCCCTCTAATGCCGGAAACGGAGGTTTGATCCTGGGCCATCCTCTCTTTCCTTCAAGCGATTCTATCAAACCGGTTTCTTCGCCACAAATATACGCGCCGGCGCCCCGGTGTACATAAATCCGGTGATCAAATCCACTCCCGAGAATGTTATCCCCGAGATACCCTGCATTCTCCGCCTCTTTTATCGCTCTTTCCAGAATTTCAGCTTCGCGATAAAATTCACCCCGGATATAAATATATGACACGTTGCATTTTATTACATAAGAAGAGATAATTTGTCCTTCAAGCGTTAAATGCGGATCACGAATCATAATTGCCCTGTCTTTAAACGTACCGGGTTCACTTTCGTCGGCATTATTAATCAAGTAGCGCGCTTTCGGAGTGTCTTTAGGAACGAAGCTCCATTTCATACCTGTAGGAAATCCGGCTCCTCCCCTTCCCCTCAACCCTGACTTTTTCACCTCTTCGATTATTGCATCCTGCGACATTTCACCAAGCGCCTTTTTCAGAGCAGAATAACCACCTTCGGCTTCATAGTCTTTAAGGCTGCCGGTGTATCCCGGCTGCTCCATATTTTTCATTATAATTTTATTATTCATTGTACCGGACCCTCCGCAGAGGGATTATTCACACTCTTGACTGCAAGTCTGTCAATCAATTTATCGATCTTATCCAGCGTCAGGCTTTCATAATAGTCATCGTTTATCCGCATAGCAGGCGCCGTTCCACATGCCCCGAGACATTCAACTTTTAATAGTGAAAACTGGTTATCGAGGGTCGTTTCCCCGGGAGAAATTCCAAGCTTGCTTTTCAAATGATCGACAATATTGGCGGCGCCAAGCAATGAACAGGATAGAGTATGGCAAACCTGGATAACATGTTTTCCCATCTTTTCCCGGTAAAACATTGAATAAAAACTGACAATGTTATTCGTTTCCGCTACTGTCAAATCAAGAAGTCCGGAAACATATTCAATTACTTCGTTGGATATATAACCGAAATCGCGCTGGGCAAGGAAAAGAGTGGGAATCGAGGCTGCTTTTCGTGTAGGATACCTATCAAGCAGTCCCTCAAATTCATGAAGTGTTTTTTGTGAAAATTCTACAGACATATTAAAAAAAATTTACACTGATTAGCGCAAAAATTATATTGAGACGGATAACAATCGTTAATCCTGAAAATCCTGAATAAGGAGCTTAACTTATCTATCTAATTCCCCCGCAATAATGTTCAAACTCCCCAGGACGGCGACCGAATCGGACAGCATCTTGCCCTTAAGCATCATTGGCAAAACCTGGTAATTGTTTAGAGACGGCGGACGAACACGAAGACGGTACGGGTTATTCGAACCGTCGCTGACTATATAGAAACCGAGTTCTCCGTTGGGCGATTCGGTTGAAGAGTATATCTCACCTTCCGGAGGACGGATCCCTTTATGTTCCATCGTTATCATAAAATGGTGAATCAACTCTTCCATATTGTTGTGAACATCCTTCTTATCGGGAAGAATTATTTTCGGGTCGTCGATGTTCACGCTTCCCTCTGGAAGATTTTCTAAGGCTTGTTTAGCAATTATCAGAGACTGGTTTATTTCCTCCATTCTTACCCAGTACCTGTCGTAAGCGTCACCCCTGTCACCGACAGGAATGTCGAAATCAAAATCCTCATATGATGAATAGGGTTCACTTTTTCTAATATCCCACGGCACCCCGGAGCCCCGAAGACAGGGACCGGTAAGACCATAGTTAATCGCCTCTTCACCATCGATAACTCCAATATTCCGCGTTCTCCCTAAAAATATTTTATTTCTCGTCAACAATGTATCTACTTCTTTAAAGACCGAAGGAAATTTAACAAGAAACTCCCGTGCCGGTTCAAAAAACTCATCCGGCAGTTCACGCATCATTCCACCGATCCTCGTATAACTCGTGGTCAACCGGGTCCCGGTTGCAATTTTGAACAGATCGTATAATTTTTCCCTCTGTTCGAAAAAATACAAAAATGCAGTAAACGCCCCGAGATCCAGCGCCGCAGTGCCAATACTGACGAGATGGTCTGCAATCCTGGAAAGTTCCGCCATTAAGACTCGGACGTATTCACACTTTTTTGTTACTTTTATGCCAAACAATTTTTCGCATGCAATCGCAAATCCGATATTATTGTTAAGGGGAGAAAGATAATTCATCCGGTCGGACAAAGTAATGAACTGATTGTACGTAAGATGCTCCGCTAATTTTTCAAACCCGGTGTGCAGGTATCCAAGGTGCGGAACGACTTTTAGTATAGTTTCCCCATCAAGATCGATTTGCAGCCTGAGGGTGCCGTGAGTTGCCGGATGCTGAGGTCCCATACTGATGGTAACCGTCTCGGTCTCTAATCCCGGTGTTTTGGTTTCGGTCTGAGAATCAACCATATCAAATCAAAAGTAAAATACTTACTTCGGTAAAATTATTACAAAAATTTCAATTACTATTTAAGAAAGTCTTGCAAAAGCGTCTCACACATTTCTCAAATCTGGAAAATTGCTTCTGTACCCCTGCCCCTGAACCGGAAAATCTTTACGAAGCGGATGTCACTGAAAATCCTCCGGAAGCAAGAGCTTGCTAAGATCGGGATGTCCCTCAAAATTAATGCCAAATAACTCGGCGACCTCCCGTTCCATCCAATCGGCTGATTTCCACAACGGAAGCATTGTAGGAACATTCATATCATCTTCCGGCACCCAGACCTTCACTCTCAGACGGTGATAATAGGTATGAGAATGTAAGTGATATATTGCTGCGAACCGCTCCTCTCCTCCAATTTTGAAACAATCAACTGCTGTAATATCCACAAGAAAATCGAACGCCGTTTCTTCGGACTCCTTAAGAAATTTCATGATCTCAAATACATCCTTTTTCTTGAGAAGCAACGTAAGATCATCCCGAAATTCCGCTGTGTCTATAAAAGAATCGGGATAACTGCTCGCTATAGAGGAAATATATTTTTTTTCTTCTTAAGTCATAGAGGCAAGATTTGGTAGCGGCAAACTTAAGGAAAGAACCTAATCCCATTCAAAAGCGCCCTTTTTCAATAAATAGAGATAACCTATAAGCAGAAGTGCAATAAAAGAAATCATTTCATAGAGTATAAAATTCCCCAAAGAGAGTAAATCCTTATAGACAACCGCCCAAGGATATAGAAATACGATTTCAATATCAAAAATGATAAAAAGCATAGCCAAAAAGTAAAATTTGACATTGAACCGGAAACGCGCGTCACCGACGGGATCAATTCCTGATTCATACGCGATATCTTTGACAGGATCAGATTTACGGGGTCCTAAAAAATGAGCCGCGAGTAAAATCACTACGGTGAACCCTGAACCGAATAACCCCAGAATGAGAACGGGTATGTATTCGCTCATTGTGTCCCCTGAGAATCAATGAAGAATTGAGGCAAATATTACTCCCAAACTTAATGAGAAATGGCATACAAAATACTCATTATTAGAAATTTTAGCAAGGAAAAATTATATAAAATATAATTGCCTCATAATTATTTCTATTGATGTAACCGGTCAGATTATATTCATTGCAACGATTCATGAATAGCTCCTTACAAATTCTGCGTCATGAATTCGAAAATTGTTAAACGCAATAAGCGCAGGTCAAATTTTTAGTTTTGATAATTTTTTCTCATATTTAAAAATATTCAGAGTTTTTTGAGATTGAATTTCAAAAAAAATAACACTATTGAGCACAATATTATTTGGAATAAATTTTATACCAATGGCACTGTTTTTGCAAATATATAAACAGAACGGCAATTTTCCAAATATATAATGTGAAATAATGAACATTAAATAATTAAATTTATCACATGCGTCCAAAGTTAATTTCTTGACTTTATGTTGAATGGAGGGAACGATGATTCTTAAAAGAGCATATGTTTTGATTTTACTTTCTGTCGCAGCAGTCTTTATCGCTACATCTTTTTTTGTAGCCGACCCTCCTACCGCTGAGATAGAACTTCTTGCATTTTCTCCTGAAGATGTGGCAGCCGATCCAACCAAGCTCGTGTCGGCGGGTCTTCCCAACATTGGCGTCGGTATCCGTGTTTACCTAATTGGAAACAAAGGCGACGCAACTATTACCGGTTATTCCTGGGCGATAGAAACGAAACCCGCAAGTAGTTCTGCCGCACTCGATGATGCATCCAGCCGGACACCGTTCTTCACGCCTGACACTTCGGGTCAGTATAAAATAACTCTTACCGTAACCAATGCAGACGGCACAAGCAATCCTGTAGAGTTATGGATCAATGCAGGCACCTATGTAGGGGTAGGAACCGTTGGAGGCGCCACACCCGATTACAAAAAAAGTCAGTGCGCAGTATGTCACAGCCGAAAAGAAGAAGCATGGGCGCAAACCAAACACGCAACGGCGCTACAGAAAAAGATCGACGGAGAAGGCGTATCGTTTTTTGCAGAAAGTTGTCTTGAATGTCACACCGTCGGTTACAGGGATGATGCAGTAAATGCGGGTTTCGACGATGTTGCATCCGATTCCGGCTGGACCTTTCCTTCTACTATAGAGGCGGGGAATTTCCTCGACATGGTAATCAATTTTCCGGAGGTGGCGGCTAAGGCTAATGTACAATGCGAGAATTGCCACGGACCGGGCAGTGAGCACGCAGCAAGAACAAGCAAGAACCAGATCGCAAAAAGTTTTGAATCGGGCGTCTGTACACAGTGCCATGATGCCCCCTCTTATCATATATTTCCATCACAATGGCAGAATTCCAAACACTTTGTCGCTACGAAATATCCCTCCGGTCCATCAAGAGGCTCGTGTGTTCAATGCCACACCGGTACAGGGTTTATAACGACATACGATAACGATTACGACGAAGTCAATACAACCTATTCCAATATAAACTGCCAGACCTGCCATGATCCTCATTCACGTGATAATGAGCACCAGATTCGGAAAATGGACGATGTAACACTTTTCAATGGATTTGTAGCCTCCGGCGGCGGTCTCGGTCAAATTTGTATGAACTGCCACATGTCACGACGCGACGCCGATGAGTATGTTCTCGATTATCACTCGCATTATGGTCCTCACAACGGACCTCAGACCGATATGCTGTTCGGGACAAACGCGATAGAATTCGGCAAACCCGTCGGAATCTCTCCCCACATGGATGTTGTCGAGAATACTTGCGTAACCTGCCATATGCAGGAATTCACGAGTACCGGCGATGTCAAGACAGACTTTGGCGACCCGGCTATGACCGATGAGAAAGCAGAAGAATTGAGAGATAATATTTACGGGCACTCATTCTGGAACGTATACACTGACGCCGCCGATACTAAATATGAGAATGTTAAAGCCTGTAACACATGCCACGTCGGTATTACA
>JADFON010000047.1 GCA_022562855.1 Candidatus Zhuqueibacterota bacterium
GCGTTCAGCAAGTTGGTTTCGCTTTGTTTTAATTCTTTTCTAGCAATAGATATCCAAATCCAGAAATAATACCCACGAAGACAACAATAAACTGCAAAACAGTGGACGCTCTCTGTCGCTCATTGTTGGTAAAAGACTCATAGTGAACTTCTACAAGGCAAGATTCTGTGATTTTAAACAAAGTATTTATCTCGCCGCCAATGTGCCGGGTTATTGATAATATAACCCGATATTTTTAGATAAGAATTATCATTCCGTACAACGTGTTCGTGATAATTGCGCTGCCATACTGAATTTCCAGGCGCATTGCGAGATTTATTGATGTGCCTGGAGGAAAATGTTTTGAATTGCCGTACAATTTCAGATATGGATTTCGTCTTCCCATGTTCCGTAGGGGCAGGTTCATCGTTTGGGGTGTTATTGCGGACGGGTTTGGAACCCGCCCCAACGGGAATGTCATTGTAAATTTCGATTAATCCGTGAATATGGTTCGGCATGACAATAAATGCATGTAATTTGATATTCCGGACGTGATTAACCAAATCGAACCATGTATTTTCAACAATCCGCCCAAAATCATTCAATTTCATATTCACATCCGTATCCATATCCGTAGGGGCAGGTTCCGAATAAATGTTCACGGTTGTGGGTGCAAACGGTTATAAAATACATCCCCGGCTGCGAATAATCATAACCCTTTAACCTGATCGACCGACGGTGATGAATATCCGGATTATATGTCATACTCCACCCTCACCTAACCGCTTATCAATTTATGCAGCAACGTATCACGAAGATTATGCACAAGTTTTATCGTAAAGTACAAAAGAGACTGAAATTGTTCAATATAAATATTTGCCCTGTTTTTCAACCGTTTACAATAGAGTTACAGGAGGATAATAAGTATTGTTTCCGGCAAAGATATTTGGTATGATTATCAAAAACAAAAAGGGCTTGGAGGTGTTTTCCAAGCCCTTACTTTTACAGGTGGTAGCGCATAGGGGAATCGAACCCCTGTTACCGACGTGAGAGGCCGGCGTCCTAACCCCTAGACGAATGCGCCGTGATGGTTTTGCTGGGGAGCAGGGATTCGAACCCCGATTATGCGGTCCAGAACCGCAGGTCTTGCCATTGGACGACTCCCCAGGGTTTCGCATTTCTGTCTGCACGAATACAGACAGAACCAGATTTTTCCGGTTTGATAAAACCGAATGCCAAAATTATTATTTATTACTTAAAAAATCAAGTCAAATCATCTTGAAAAAGTGATTTTCCGAATATTTATGATTTTCCGGAGAAATAATCCCGGGGGTGACTTACGTTGGAAGAATTCCCATGAAGAATATCGGAAGGAATCTATAAATTGTTATAAAAACTGGTGAGGAAATTTAAAATAATGAGACTGCGCAGGAAATATTACATTAACAGTTCGCGCAGTTTTACGTTTAATTCTTTTTGTTCCTGAATTAAGGAAGAAATCTGCATCTTCTCCAAAGGCGAAAGATTGCCTGCGGCGTTTTCTTTTTGCAATCTTTCGAGATCAGCCTTGCAATTATTTATTTTAGCTTTTACAGCTTTCACTTTTTGTTCTAATAAATCACCCATTTAGCTCCTCCATTTTCGCAGGATTCATTGTAAAATTAGTCTTTTATATTAAAAAAAAATTGATTGATTGTCAAGCAATATTTCGCTAACATTCAGCTTCATAATTTCATTATGCAGGCAATAGGAACTTTCAATCAAGCAATAATATGAATAAGAAGAGTCTGAGAATTATCGACCTACGGAGCGACACTGTGACGAAGCCGTCCGGGGCAATGCGGGAAGTAATGATGACTGCGGAGGTTGGCGACGATGTGTTTGGCGAAGATCCGACAATCAATCTACTGCAGGATAAGGCTGCTGATTTATTTGATATGGAATCTGCCCTGTTCGTGCCGAGCGGTACGATGGCAAATGAAATAGCAATAAAAGTGCACACTAATCCGGGTGACGAGGTCATTACCGACTGTCTCTCACATATAGTTCATTTTGAAAGCGGAGCCCCGGGTCTGCTGTCCGGGATCAATCTGTTGTCAATACAGACTCCTAACGGAATCATTACAGCAGAACAAATTGAAAAAGCGCTAAGACCCGACAGAATCGCTTATCCTCACAATAGTCTTATATCTCTGGAAAATACCCATAATTACGGCGGCGGCGCTATATTCCCCTTGTCCGAAATAAAGAGAATATCATCCCTTGCAAAACGCAAATCATTGCGGCTGCATCTCGACGGAGCGCGTATTTTTAACGCTATGGCTGTCACAGGTATTAAACCCGGCGAATATTCACAGCATTTCGACTCGGTTATGTTTTGTCTTTCCAAGGGTTTAGGAGCTCCGGTCGGTTCCTTGTTGATGGGATCAAAAGATTTTGTCGATGCGGCAAGAAGGTACAGAAAAATGTTTGGAGGAGGGATGCGTCAAATCGGGATGCTTGGCGCGGCAGGAATATACGCCCTTGATAACAACGTGGAAAGACTGAATGAGGATCATAAGAACGCGAAATTACTTGCCGAAGCGTTTCAATCGACCTTGTTATTCGAATTAAATACGGGTTTAGTCGAAACAAACATTGTTATTGCCGGAATAGCGGACAGGAATACGTCTCCTCAAGAAGCTGCTGCCCGGTTGGAGGAAAACGGTATACTCGTTTTTCCTTTTGGCGATAACAGCATCAGGGCTGTTACACATCTTGATATTTCGAACGAAGATATTGAAGATGCCTGTGAGAGGATAAAAAGGCATTTTTAGGATTTGCTCCTTTTAGACAGGTTCGGGATTTTGGACAAAAATTCAAATTACAAATAAAATTCTTGATTTTAATATTGATAATTTGTAAAATATTCTGTTTATACTGTTAATTCTAATCACAGGGACTATGCGCAATGGCTGAGAGAAGTTTAAGTTTAGCAAAAATAAGGGCATACGACGATATTAAGCGTATGATTAGATTCCTTCAGGAAGAGCAGGAATCTATAGACGGCGCCAATAAGAAAAGACATTTTTTCAGAAAAAACATAGAAACGATTTTTGAGAATAATTTTAAGGGCAAACTTCCAATCGAAGAATACGAATCTATAATTTTTGACATCTGTATAGCAAAAAAATTGATACTGGGTGATACAAACGAAGCAAAGATCGGCAAAAAGATAGAAGATGCTATACTGCACTGCAATATCCGGAACAAAGAACTGATATCAGAAAAGATATCGATGGCTGTTGCTGACGACCCGCGTACCAAGGCGCGTATTAAAGCGATTGTAGAATCGAAATACAGAGAAATTGTCACACCGTTGGTTAGTGTTATGGTGCGGGATCTTATCCCTGAAAAGGAAATTGACAGCCGGGAAATAATAGCGAGAGTAAAAGAAGAACGTTATGATTTAGACACGGTTTCTATCTCGAAAATATTTACAAAAGAGTTGAAGATTTACCAGGAGAAGAATAGAGGAAGCCTCAAACGCGACTTCGAGATGAAGCGGCGTCTTGGTAAGAGTGGAGATTTAAAGCAGGACAGCAGAGCTCCAGGCGCAAAGACAAATGTCGAAAAAATGACAATCATTGTCAACCGTGAAAAAGAACGTAAGGAGAAATACGTCGCAACCCTATCTGATATTGCGTTCAAATTGAGCGAAACGTATCTTGACGATAATATCAGGGTTTTTGTTCACACTTCCGATTACAAAAAAATGAGAATACTGATTATTTCCTACGCCCAGGAAGGTGAAATCGACAATGTTTCTATTTTGTTTGAGCCTGCCCAGGGAAGTAAAGGAAGCGAGTTCTTTTTTGATTTAGGTGAGTTAAACGCTCTTGACGAAAAAGTCACGCCTACATTTATAAAAAGCAAATTAGGATTGTTCAGCAGGGTCCTTAGTGTCAACGATGTGCTGGAGGTGATCTGGTTTCTGACAAATGTTCTAAAAGTGGAAAGAAAATTACCGCTCAAATCTGTTGAATTTATTCAGGATTCATTTCTTATATATCTTGAAACAATCGAAACGGAAATACACAAAGCAACCGTGCAAAAAGCGATTCGATGATAGTATATAGAGTCCTAACCGGTTATAAAAGCGCTCTATGACCCTTTGATTATTATTTTTCCGTTCGTTGTATATAACCTCAGATTTACACCTTTACCGTTTATCCAACCATACTGAATCTGATTTGTAAACGGTCCTATCCGGTATAATTTCAGGTCATTGATAATTTCTCCGCCTTCTGCACTGGCATAATATGAGATTTTTGCGTTTTTGGGCAATTCAATATTTATGTCCGCATTCGTTGTAGTAAGTTCTAAATCATCCGCTCCAAGCTCTACTATTTCGACATTTAACGATGCGTTTGTCGTGTGTGCAGTAACCGAACCCCGAATCTTTTTTAAATTCACAGCGCTGTGGGTGGTTTCAGCATGGATTCTTCCGTTGACATTTTCCATTTCAATGGACCCTTTTGAAGAATAAATCCCTATATTGAACCGTTCAGGCACCCAGATTTGATAAGAAATGAAAATGAATAAATCCGAAGAGCCGAAAATTCTTTCCATGAAAGATTTTTCCCGTATAACGGGTTGTATAAACGGTTGAACGGAGCTAAAACGTAAAGAGTTTCCGGTACTATCTACTTCAAACAAGATTTTATCGAGATACAATTGCGCTTCTTTTGCGTTTGGGGCATTAACTTCTATACTTGCTTCGATTCTGATTTTCTGGGAACTCCACGTTATTACTATTACTTTGCTATTTTTACTTTTTAATATGAAATCGGTTTTACCAGATACATCAAATACATAGCTAATGTTCTTTCTTTTTGTGGAAGCTGCGAAGATATCTTTGAAACACAACAACGATATCCCCACTACACAAAAGATAACCAGACTTTTTATGGTGAAATTTAGTTTCATTTATATATTCTTGGATATATAAAAAATAATATTAGAGAGCGTTGCATAATTATCAAAAACGCTGATTTTTGTTGATTTTTATGTAGATTCCGGCTCGGAGGCCGGAATGACAAGCACGAAACCGTCTTGCTGAACTTGTTTCAGCATCTAAATTCAAATCGTAAAACAGTTTTGCAACGCTCTCTACAAATAAAAAACAAAATAAATTTTTGACCGGGCAATAGTGAAAAAAGGATAAATATTCACTTTTTTCTTGATAATTGATTTTTATAATCGTATATTAGCATGTGAATATGTTATTATAGAAATTAGGAGACATAAAATTATGTTAAATAAATCCACCATTTATATTTTGAGGTCTCTTGCCCATATAGCGGCGCTTCCGGGGGATGGGATCAAGGGCGCTCGCGAGATAGCGAATGATCTTTCCATACCGGCAAATTATCTTGGAAAAATGCTGCAAATCCTGGCAAAGAAGGGTTTTCTCTATTCACAGAAAGGATTGGGCGGCGGATTCGGTCTGGCACGACCTGCCGAAGAAATTACGATGCTCGAAATTATTGAAGCGGTCGGGGAAGAGGAATTTTTGTCAGGGTGTTTCTGGGGAAAGGAACTTATGTGCACCGATGAAGCAGGATGCGTCCTGCACAGCAGGTGGAAATGTATCGTGCAGGAAACAAGAAATATTTTTGAAACGACGACTATACGGGATTTAACCACGGGAATATTGCCGTGAATACCGATAATTTACTGATGGACATAGAAAATTCGACTGCCGCCGTCGATACGGAACCTGCACCCGTAATCAGCAAACCTGAAATCAATAAAGAACATCTGAAAAAAGACGAGTGGCTGAAAGTCAGGTTCTGGACACAGACCGGGTTCTTTGTGCTGACTCTGTACATTGGGTGGGAATTTGTAGTATTTGTCAATAAAATGGCAATGGGTGCGCCCGCAGATATATCGCAAAGACCTCCCGGTATCGAGGGGTTTCTCCCGATCAGCTCTATGATGGAATTATGGTTATGGGTAAAGACCGGTCTGGCGCCCGCCATCCATCCTGCGGGCGTCGTGATATTTGCATTTGCGATAGGGACTGCGCTGTTAATAAAACGGGGTTTTTGCTCCTGGTTTTGTCCTGTCGGTTATATCTCCGAATTGCTGAGCCGGATTGGGGTAAAGATGCATGTTAGTATAAAACCATGGAAATGGATAGATTATCCCCTGAGATCGCTGAAGTATATCATAATGGCGTTTTTTGTTTACGCGATATTGTTGATGCCGCTCAATGCGCTCTACCTGTTTATTACCGGTGATTATAACCTGGTATCGGATGTGAAAATGTTGAATTTGTTTTCCTTCGATGACAGGATGACCTGGTCGGTTTTTGGAATACTTGCCCTGCTGACCTTGCTTATAAAGAACTTCTGGTGCAGGTATCTTTGTCCGTATGGCGCGTTATTGGGGATTTTTTCGATGGCAAGTCCTGTGGCTATCCGGAGAAACGCATCCACCTGTATTGACTGCGGGCTATGCGATAAGGCATGCCCCTCATTTTTGCCCGTCGCCACAAAGAATTCGATCAAATCCGCCGAATGTCTTGCCTGCCAGCAGTGCACCGCGGTCTGCCCGGTGGTCGATTGTCTGCAACTCTCAACACCAAAGAAAAGATTAGTGCTCAAACCCTCTCTATATGCGATGCTATTTGCCGGTTTATTCTTTGGCAGTGTTGTGGTAGCGAAAATTGCGGGATACTGGCAGACGACAACCGATGTGGAAACGTACAGGGAATTGACTATTAAATCTGAATCATTGAGTCACCCGAGAGATTTGAAAGGATACAAATAATATGAAAGCAATAGAAACGCTTATGGGCGAACACCAAGTGATCTTAAAAGTGCTGAACAGTTTGGAGGACTGTATCGATGATAGAGATACGGCAAAACTGAAAGAACATCTCCCGGATTATGTTACTTTCATACAGGGATTTGCCGACAAACTTCATCACGGCAAGGAGGAAGTTATATTATTTAAGGAAATGGGGAATTACGGTTTTCCTGCTGATTCCGGTCCCGTAATGGTCATGCTGCATGAGCACGACCTCGGAAGAGGACTGGTTAAGACAATCAAGGAAATGAGTGTGAAAGACCGTTGGGATGATGATGATCTGCGAACGGTGAAGGAGGCGGGAACAAAGTATATTACATTACTGCGCCAGCATATTAATAAAGAAGACACGATACTTTTTCCAATGGCGAAAGCCTCGCTTCCGGAGGCTTCATTGACGGCAATAGACGATGAGTTCGATTTATACGGAAACGACAGCGCTAATTCGGAAAGAAGACGTGAGCTGGAAGCGTTGGCGGAGGTTTTGGTGGGTATGAAATAATTTACCTAATTTACAATAAAAACATCAGGAAGTATTTTCGTGGATGTGCACCAGCTGTACAGGTTTTCAGCCACAAATTTTGAGAAAGGAGAAGTGAATCATGAATACGTTTAAAACTACCGATACTGTGGGAGGCGTTGTGACGCAACGTCCGGCTCTTTCGCGCTTGTTTGAGAAGGAGAGCATTGACTACTGCTGCGGGGGCAAAAAGACCTTGGAGGAGGTTTGCCGGGAGAAAGGGATCGATCTTACAACCTTTATCGCCACGTTGAAGGAAGCCGGAAATGAAGAAATGGTCGACACGGCAGCAATGTCCTTATCGGAGCTGGCTGACCACATTGAGCAGACGCACCATGCCTACCTGCGATCCGAGTTCCCGCGTTTGGACGAGATTACGGAGAAGGTAGCGTCAGTCCACGGGAAAACAGACTCGCGTCTTTACCGGGTAAGAGACACCTTCCAAGCGCTGGCTGAGGAACTCCTCAGTCACATGATGAAGGAGGAACGTATTCTCTTCCCGATGGTGCGGCAGTTGGAGGGCAGTAACGAGGCGCCCTTGTTCCATTGCGGGACGCTCGCCACTATCATCGGGCAGATGGAAAAAGAGCATGGCCAGGCAGGGTCGGCATTGGAGAGCCTTCGGGAACTGACGGATGGTTTTACGCCACCCGAATGGGCTTGCAATACGTATCGCGTCTTGCTGGATACCCTGGACAATCTCGAGCGTGACCTGCACAAGCACATCCATAAGGAGAACAACGTGCTGTTCCCACGGGCGTTGGAGATGGAGGAGCGCAAAGGCGCGGCTCGCGACCGGAATTAGATATCGTGGTGCGCAGGCTGAACGATAAGGATTGGAAAGGAAAGGCTTACGCCATTGTCTCTCCGGGAAACGATCTGTATAACAACAAAGCCGGAATTATTCTGAAATAATTCCGGCTTTTTGTTTTTTGGAGCAATTCATTCCAAAAACTGTTATATTCCTACAACAGTCTCAAAATATTTTTTTTATTTTTCCTCAAAAGGGAACCTTGCCGATTGGTATAGTATATAACTAACATATATACGCATACACATCACATTTATACCGTCGTTTTCATCTTCACACATTACTGTTTACAGCAGCATTTCTTTAATTTTAGAGGGGGTCTGCCGTGAAGTCAAGATCCATCCTATTCACTTCTTTATTTCTTGTTATTATTTTTTCCACGTGTAGCAGTCGGGACGAATTCTACACTGTCGAAATTATCGACGGCGTGCGAACAGTCCACAATATCAAACCGTTGTGGGGTGATGAACCGCAGGTGGAGTTGGAATTTGTACAGCAAATTGGAGAATTAGATGGCATGGATGAGAATTACCAGCTTTTCAAACCCAGGGATGTTGCGGTGGATAACGAGAATAACATCTATATTCTTGATGCGGGTAACTACAGGATACAAAAGTACAGTCCGGAAGGTAATTACACCGCTACATTTGGTAAACAAGGTCAGGGTCCGGGCGAATTATCTTCACCCTCAAACCTAAACATAGATATAAATAATACCATTTATGTTCTCGACAGCCGAAATTCCCGAATACAGAAATACTTTGATGACGTGACTAATACGGAAACAATAAAGTTTACGAAATCGACAAATTTTCTAAGAATATTTTCAACTGGTGAATTGGTTATAAGCGAATTGGGAACTCCCTATGATGAATTTG
>JADFON010000048.1 GCA_022562855.1 Candidatus Zhuqueibacterota bacterium
ACTCAACGATAAGTTCTATATTATGCCGAGAATGGAAGTAAACCTAAAAGTTGATCGCAATAATATATTAGAAGAGGAACTTATTATATACGAACTGGACGAGGATTTAAAAATATTAAGAAAATTCGTCCTTGGTAATTATCGTTTCGACAGGAGGATAGCGAGAGAAAGACAATTCATAGTTATGAAGAGATTTGGAATAACGGATAACGAAGATATCCTGATTGCAAATTTTGGAAGAGCTGAAATTATGAAGTTCAGCAAGAATAAATAAGAACTCAATAAATCTGGATTAAGAAATTTCCGGAGGTAAAACAGACATTCCTGTCTGGTAATAAGTAAATTTATTACACGTCGGCTTTGGTCGTTTCGGGTGCAGGGCTTTCGGGAAGCGGGTTTTCGGACTCTGTGTCCACCGGCGGCGGGACTACCGGTCCTTCCTCGTTACCAAAAAGCAGGCTCAGCAATTTTCTGATAAACTCCAGAATCCAGGTAATTAGACCTACATTCAGGTTATACTCTTCCCTGAGTTTTTTTGCCATTTCAACCTTATTTTCTTGGAACAGCCGGTTGTATTCTTCTTTGGCAATTTGGTCAGTATATTTCTTTGTCAGTTTGTGTTTCTTTTTTATTACGGCAGCTTTTTTGTATTCATTCCTGCTTATAAGGTCCTCCCAGACCATTTTTGCCGATTCTTTTACCTCGGGCGAGCTAATTTCAAAAATAAATCCGATATTTGCGGCAGTTTCCTGATACCCGTTATTCCGGCACTGGCTGAATGCCTCTTTCGCGGCTGCTATCACTTCGAAGTTTCCTATGTCAACATGAAAATTGCTGACAATATCTAAGGCGCGTTCACTCTTACCATCCTGCAGGGAGTTGATCACCGCGTCGTTTGCAACGTGCTCAATTTCTTTTTGAGGTATACTGTACTCTTTTATAAGTTCGTTTCCGGTATTTGTTTCGCCCTTTTCGATAAGCTTTACAAGCATTGATACGATCGCGCTCTGTATTAAATCTATACTGTCTGCATCACTATACGTACCAAGCAAATCGTAATCCTTTTTCATCTGTATAGCTAAGGAAAAGTTTCCGTTTTGTAAAAACTGGTTGTGAAATGAAACTGCCTGGTTATAAATATCTTTCAATGTTTTATCGGGTGTGTTTTCTTCCAGTAGACTCAATTCATTCGTAAACCAGACCGCATCGTCGTACCGGTTTTTCTGGAGCAGGTACTCGTGAATTTGTACTGCTTGGTTGTAAATAAAGTGCACAAGATCTTTTAACGTATGATTGTTAATATCTTTGTACAGGACACCCACTCCGTGGATAACTTCGACAATATTGCGAAAAGAATCCGAACGGAGTTTCTCCTTTATAAAACTCTCCGTTAACTTAATAAGCGTACGCCCTTCTTCTTCTCCAAGCAACCCAAATCCGTTGTCGTTAAATATTCGGAATTCGCTTTCGACAAGCACCATTCTATCGAAATCATTCTGCTTGATCGCTTTACGAAACGCTTTGGCGGCGGTAATAATTGTCTTTCGTTCAGACATACCGAATTCTCTACTCAAAAGCGCTGCATCGAAGAATTTTTCATTCTTAAAGGCGTCGTCATAACCTATCTGCCAGGTATTGCCGATCTGTTCCTCATCGACAGAATATTTTTTCTTTATATCCACTGCCATTTCTATATTCTTATTCCGTATCGCAATTTCAATTCCCTTTATCGCGGCACGCGTGATTTCATAATCGGGCAAGTTGTTTTTCAATGCCCAATCTATTGCCGAATCAATATTGCCCGTTGCAATAATTCTCCGAAATTCAAGGTATATCGCATCGTGTATCTTGTCTTCAGGAAGTTCGTATTTATTACCAATTTCTATTGCATTAATAAATTCTTCTTCTTTCAAAAATTCTTCATAAACAGAATGGACCACGGACATTATCCCCTGCTGTGCAATTGCATTATCGCGCTCGATTACCTTAGCCTCATCAAAGTTGCCTGCGAGGAGCTCTAAGCGAAACGCAGTTATCGCCTGTGCATCCTGAGTTATGTTCTCTTCTGCCATCTCTTTACTGTTCTTGAATCTGTAAACCGCAAAAGCGGGGTTAAAATACTGTCAAAATAATAACTTGTGTATATTTCATTATCTGATATTGAGACTGTTTACTTCATAAATTTGCTATTTCGTATGGCATCTGCAAAATAGTTTTTATATACATTTGCAAATGCAGTAACAATTTTCTGTTGATTTACTCTCAATTATTCTTTACATTAACCAGCGACTATGGCAAATCATAAATCAACAAAAAAACGAATCGTATTAAGCAAGAAGCAGAATCTGCGGAATAGCAAGTATAGGTCTGCTTACAAAACAGCGATAAAACGGGTATTTCAGAGTGAATCGAAAGATACTGCTCTTAGCGAATTCAGAGAAGCCGTGTCGGTTATTGACAAATTAGCCGGAAAGGGAATCATTCACCAGAATCGCGCTGCCCGTAAAAAATCTCAGTTAGCAGGATACGTTAACGGCTTAGAATAATTACGTTTCAATTGTAAACCGGACGGCATTGGTGGGTGATATTTCCCCCGATATCCCTACTTTTAATGCTGATCCGGTTTTTTATTTTCTTTCTTGCCTCTCTATTATTTGCTTCGTTGAGCAGGAGCCGCCAAACGTGATGTATTCAAACAAACTGCCTATTTTCCCATGCCGACTCTTTGAACTTTCTGAAGTAATTTTCCTTCGGTTTTGATAGCGGGGGCAATAATAATCTCGGTTATCTGCATTTCCTTTATGTTCATTGCTCCGACGCTTCCCATCGATGTTCTCAATGCTCCGATAAGATTCTGAGACCCGTCATCCATTTCGGCAGGTCCATACAATATTTGCTCGAGTGAACCGCATGTTCCCACATAAATTCGTGTACCGCGGGGCAGGTTCGCATGAGGCGTTGCCATCCCCCAGTGAAATCCTTTCCCCGGCGCCTCCGTAGCCTTTGCAAATGAAGATCCAACCATAACGGCGTCGGCGCCTGATGCAAACGCTTTACAAATATCGCCGCCGGCCGACATTCCTCCATCGGTAATAATCGGCACATATCTCCCGGTTTTTACATAATAGCGGTTTCGTGCTGCGGCACTGTCTGCCGTAGCGGTAACCTGCGGAACCCCAATACCAAGAACCCCGCGCGTAGTACATGCCGCACCGGGACCGATTCCAATCAGTAGTGCGTCAATTCCCGTCTCCATTAACGCCAATGCAGTTTTAAAAGTGACACTGTTTCCGACTATCACCGGGACTTTCATACTTTTGCAAAATTTCTCGAAATCGAGTGACTTGTATTCGGAAGAAATGTGTTTGGTGGTGGTTACCGTTGATTGTACAACAAAAATGTCGACGCCTGCATCCTGGGCAATTTTTCCGAATTTTTCAGCATTTTGCGGGATAGTCGACACTGCGGCAATGGCGCCGGACTTTTTTATTTCCGATATCCGTTCTCCGATCAAATTTTCGTCAATTTCCTTTTGATAAATTTCCTGCAGCAGTTGCGTAGTACTCTCATTGTCCGATTCGGAGATTCGCGTGTACACATCATCCGGGTTTCTGTAGCGCGTCTGGATTCCCTCAAGATTAAGAACCGCAAATCCCCCCATTTTGCCCATTTCAATTGCAAATTTCTTATCGACCACCCCATCCATTGCAGCCGCAATAATCGGGATTTCGAATTTTCTCCCCCGTAACTCCCATACAATATCTACATCGTTTGGGTTTATTGTTACCGAACCGGGTACTAACGCTATTTCGTCAAGACCGTAGCATCTCCGAGCTTTCCTGCCCCGTCCAACATACATTCCCATGGTCTTTTACCTCCTCATCATCGTTTGTCGTCCAAACAAAAAAGTATATTAAAAATAAATGATTTTATCAATAGATTTGTGATATAATTGAATTCCTTTAATATATTTTTTGACACAGATTCTCACAGATTTCTTGTGATTCTCACGGACAAAATCTTTTTGTTGAAGAATTCTGTGTTTATCATATTAAATCAGCGTCCCTCAGTGTCTAACGTTTTATCCGGAGTTTAATCTTCGTGTGGTTGTTGTTTGCCTCGTAAGGGCGGTTCGCGAACCGCCCCTACCGATGTTCTGTGACGAACCGCCCCTACTTGTCCCAGTTTTCCGGATTATCTTCATCAAGCTGCCATTGAGCAACTCTTTCTATCGGTTATAGAGTTTACAAATCAGCAGTGGAAAATCCGATAAAATCGTTAAGATATGAATAGAACTTGACAATTTGTTTTTCGTTGACAAGTATTAAGGAAGGTAATGCGGGTTATTCTGGTTCTTCTTTTAGTTCTTCAATTTTATCTATGATCGATAATCCCCACAAAATATCTTTATCCGCCGGTCGGTGAAAATTTCCTGCCTTAAACGCCATCCTCTGTAGACATTTTCTTTTTTTGTAGCTGAATAATTTTTCATTTTCAGGTTTTTCAGTATAATCTAAAAACTCAAGCCAGTCTTTTTCTTTATACTGGTCATATTCTCCGTGCATCATGGTAATATCAGATGGATCACCGAGGTCATATTGAGCGTACATTAAATATCCTTGTAAGAAGTTTATCTACAATTTACGATTGCCTAAAATAAACTTTTCAACGATAATAATCAATGATTATCGCTCTATGTTGAAGGACAAAACGTTTTTGTATCTTTTGATGCGAAAAATCGATAACTTTGTTCAGTCAATAGTTAGTAAAATAGATATAAAAACAGGATATTGAAAAACAGATGAAAACCAAAAAATCATTTGATGACCTTGGACTTTCAGCAAAGGCGCTGGATGCAATTAATAGTAAGGGTTTTGAGGTGCCGACTGAAATTCAGATCATGACTATACCTTTGATGCTGAGGGATGATACGAATATTATCGCTCAAGCTCAAACAGGAACGGGGAAAACGGCGGCATTTGGATTGCCATTGATCGAGTTGATCGATACAGGTACTAAATCCGTTCAGGCGATAATTCTGGTCCCGACACGCGAGTTAGCGATCCAGGTTTCAGAAGAGATCAGCTCTCTCAAAGTAGATAAGAATTTGAAGATCATACCGATATATGGCGGTCAATCTATTGACCAGCAGTTACGAAAATTGAAAAAAGGTGTGCATATTGTTGTTGGAACCCCGGGAAGAGTAATCGATCATCTTAAGAGAAAAACTCTGAAACTTCACGATATTGAGCATTTGATACTTGATGAGGCGGACGAAATGCTCAATATGGGGTTCATCGATGACATAGAAAAAATAATGAAGCATACAAATCCTGATAAAAGAACGCTGTTGTTTTCCGCGACATTACCGGGGAGGATAAAGCAGCTTGCCCGCAAATACATGGATGATTATGAACTTCTTGTAGTAAAAAATGAGCCGATCACTACTAACCTGACGGATCAAATATACTTTGAGGTAAAGGCTTCTGATAAATTTGAGGCGCTGTGCAGGATCATCGATATTGAAAATGAGTTTTACAGCTTGGTTTTTTGCAGAACAAAAAAAGATGTCGATCAGGTTTCTACTCGTTTGTCAAACAGAGGATATGACGCAGATTGTATTCATGGAGGTCTGACACAAGCGCAAAGAGAAAAAACGCTTGAAAAATTTAAGAAAAAAAGGGTGACTATTCTTGTAGCAACAGATGTTGCAGCCCGCGGAATCGATGTTGTTGATCTCACCCACGTTATAAACTATTCGCTCCCTCATGACCCGGAAGCGTACATTCACCGCATAGGCAGAACGGGAAGAGCAGGCAAAGAAGGGACTGCCATTACTTTTATCACTCCTGAAGAATACAGGCAATTGATGCACATTAAAAAAGTTATAAAAACCGATATACGAAAGGAAAAACTGCCGAAGAGTGATGAAATATTGAACGCAAAAAAATATAAAGTAATGGACAACATAAATAAATTGGTCAGTGAAGATGTCCCTGACGAATTTTACCAAATGGCAAAGGATATTTTGACAGACAATAAACCAAAGCAAGCTTTAGCTGCGATCCTCCACTACGCGTTTCACGAAGAACTGGGACAAAAATATTACAACGAAATACGTGATGTACATCCCCATATATCAGGAAAAACCCGTTTGTTTGTCTCCAAGGGGAAAAAACATAATATGACGAAGAGAAAACTGGTGGAATTCATTATAAGGAAAGCAAATACTGATGAAAGAAAGATCGATGATGTCCAGGTTTTTGATACCTTCTCTTTTATAACCGTTCCGTTCACGGAAGCGGAGGTCATTCTGAAATGTTTCAAAAAGTCAAAAAAGGGTGACCGGTCTGTAGTTGAAAGAGCAAAGAAGGAAAAAAAGTGAAGTTCGAAAAGTATTTAAAGTGATTCCTTACCCAGAGCGATTTTCAGAATGAGTAAATCTTAATCCGCCCTGATGGAATTTACGGGATTTGCAAGACCCGCTTTCAAAGACTGATAACTGACGGTCGCTATAGCAAGAAAAATTGAGATTGCTCCGGCAACTATAAATGTAAACACTCCGATATTTATCCTATAGGCAAAACTCTGCAGCCAGTCGCTCATTATGAAAAAGGCTAATATCCAGCCTATCACATTGCCGACAACAACTAACTTTGTAAAATCTTTTATGAGCATTTGAACGATCTGTGAAACCGAAGAACCCAGTACTTTTCTGATTCCGATCTCTTTTTTCCTTTGCTGTGCGGTAAACGACGCCATCCCGAATAGCCCCAGGCTTGATACAAAAATTGCGATCGCTGTAAATGCCGTGAATATTCCTTTCAGTCTTTCTTCAAACCTGAATAATTGATCAAACGAATCGTCCACAAAAACATAATCGAACGGCATGGATGGGCTGAATTTCCGCCAAACGCCCCTGATATAATCTACAGTTTCAGATATGTTTTCGGGTTTTATCCTGACTGAGATCATAGAGAAACTCTGTCCGGACATTTGGAGAACCATCGGTTTTATAGCCTGATTCATTGATTCATAATGAAAATCTTTTACTACACCGATCACTTTTCCGGGAGTTGTTTCTAACGGTTCTAAGTTTGTCAACTGGTCAAATTTTTTGTTAAGCGCCGTTTCCCATCCGAGGTCTCTTACAGCCATCTCGTTCAGGATGATCCCTTCAAGAGTATCCGTAGGGAAATCTCTCGAAAAATTCCTCCCGCCGGTAATTTGCATTCTGTATGTGTCGACAAAATCGTGGTCGATGATCATCCTTGAATAAATCATCAAATCCTTGATCGTCTTACCCTCCGGTAAAAAGGCATTCGTATCAAAATTACCGAACGGCAGATGACTCGAGGCTGCGGCGCTTATTACGTTGCTGTGCTTCTTTAATTCATTTTTTATCGTTTCATACTGCAAACTTACCTGCCGCTCTCTCAACCTGAAGGTAAGAATCTGTTCCTTATCAAATCCGAGGTCTTTATTTCTCATGTAGTTTATCTGTTCAAATATTATCATCGACCCGATAATAAAAATAACGGACACAGCGAACTGTGATACAACAAGAACATTCCTGATTGCCGAATTCGTTGCCCCGTTTTTCGAACTGCCTTTCAGTACTATTACCGGGTTGAACGAAGACAGGAAAAACGCGGGATAGCTGCCGGCTGCGAACCCGACAACTACGGTTAAAACCAAAAGCCCGGCGATCATCACCGGTTCTGTCAAAAATCCCATGTCTAATGTTTTCCCCGATATATCGTTAAAATATGGAAGAAGAAGCTTTATCAGCCCAAAAGAAACTATCAAAGAAACAAAAGCCAGGAAAACCGATTCGCTTAAAAACTGTTTGATCAATTGGGACTTATATGCACCGGACACCTTGCGCAGCCCGACCTCTTTGGCGCGGTTCGCCGACCGGGCGGTCGATAGGTTCATAAAGTTTATGCAGGCTATCAGCATCGTAATAAACGCAACCGCGGCAAATATATAGATATAATTTATGTTCCCGTTTTGAGCCAGTTCAAATTCGAGATCGGAATACAGATAGATATCGGTCAGCTTTTGGAATCTCAATTCGAAAGTGGCGTTCAATTGCTCAAGCATTTCACCAATCAAATTATTGATTATTTCGGGTACATCTCTTATCATAACATCGAGGGAAACATTCTCATGCATCAGTAAGTAGGTAGCGTAATTCAAATTACCGAGCATTAAATTATCGTCGATATTTGTCGACCTGACCGACGCCATCATGTCAAAGATAAAATGGGAGTTTGCGGGCACGTTTTCTATAACCGCCGTAACGTTGTACGTGGCGTTTCGGTTGGATGTCAGCTCTTTCCCAACCGGGTCTTCATCCGGAAAATATTTGTTTGCCGTTGCTTCGGTCAATACGATCGAATTCGGCGCCATCAACGCCGTTTCAGGATTTCCCCTTATAAATTTATGCGAAAATATGTTAAAAAAAGTGGAATCTGCCATAAAAAACCGTTTTTCCTCAAAGTACCTGTCCTCGTAATTCATGACAGTACTGCCAATCAGGTCGACCCTGGTAAAATTCTCAACCTGTGGAAACTCCCTATGCAGGATCGGTCCGGTAGCGGGAGAAGATGTGGCAATGTTCAAAGACCTGCTGGGCAGGACTGCGTAGGTATAGACCCGGACTATCCTGTCGGCATTTTCGTGGTACCTGTCGTAGCTCAACTCGTCTACTATATATAATATGATCAATATCGAACACGCCAGCCCTATGGCAAGCCCGAATATATTGATAAAGGAATACCCGGGATTTCTCAGAATAGTACGGTATGCCACCTTGATAAAATTAGCAATCATGAATTTATCCTATATTTCAAAAGTGATAAAGATACTGATTTCTATTAGCCTGAATAATTCATGAAATATCTTATGGCGTGAGCCATCAATAAGTGAATGAAATTCGGAACAATGCTAAA
>JADFON010000049.1 GCA_022562855.1 Candidatus Zhuqueibacterota bacterium
CGCAGAGATTACCGGGCAGAAGCGTGGAAAATGGCATGATGCAGCTTTGCTGCTGCAGAAAGTAAAGGAATCATTAGAATCTGATGAATTGGACGATACCTATTTTTGGTTAAAGGTGACGGTCAAACAGGCGGAATCGCTTGTGGAAACCGGCGAAATCGAAAAAGCGATTGCACTCTGTTCGGCAGTACTGCAAAGCTCGATTATCCCTTCAGATTTGGAAAAAAGCCGTGATTTTATTGACAGGGCAAAAAAAATTGAAAGATTAAGTACAAATCGAGTCAAAAATTGATTATATTTATTGACAGACATACAGGAACAAGGAACAAATTCATACATTAAACCGCTATGCCAATCTTCGAATATAAAGGGATCAATGCTAACGGTCAATCCGTGACAGGAACGATGGAAGCCCCGGTATCGGGAGCGGTCTTCGACCAGCTTGATAAACAAAACATAACCCCGGTAAAGATATCAATCAAAAAAGAGGGGTTTAGTTTTAATACTTCCCTTTTCAAGAAAAAATCAAAAATTAAAGACATTGAGGTTACACAGTTTACAAAACAGTTAGTTACCTTGATGCAGGCTGGTGTACCGATAATTTCGAGTCTTGACGCACTTGTGGAGCAGACTGACAATCCGGAGTTCAAGACAATTTTGAAACAGATTCATACTGATGTTGAAGAAGGCACAAATTTTTCCGACGCGCTCAAAAAACACCCAACGGCTTTTAACGAAGCCTATACAAGCAGTGTCAAAGCAGGTGAGACAGGCGGAGTGTTGGACCAGGTACTCCAGAGAGTTGGCATGCTTATGTCTTACGAAGCAGACATAAAACAAAAAGTTAAAGGCGCTATCAGGTATCCGATATTTGTAATAACCGGCATAGGAATAGCATTTATAATATTAATGACGGTGGTGGTTCCTAAATTTATTCCGATAATTGTCGAGCAGGGAAACGAGATCCCCCTTCCGACAAAAATTATGATAGGAATCAGTGATTTTTTTATTGGATTTTGGTGGCTTCTTATCTTGATAGGCATAGGTCTCTTTATCGCAGTGCCTATATACATTGCCACGCCGAAAGGCAGGTATAAATATGACAGCCTCAAATTAAAAATTCCCGTTTTCGGCAACTTGTTTCTTAAATCCTATATGTCCAGGTTTGCCCATATGTTTGAGACACTCAACAAGAGCGGTCTTCCCATTCTTCAAACAATGGAAATCGTATCGACTACGATCGGAAACAAAGTAATCAGCAAAGGATTAGACCAGGTTGGACAGGGAATCGAAAAAGGGCAAGGCATTTCAGTGCCGTTGAAGGAAAGCGGTCTGTTCCCGCCGCTGGTAATACGAATGATCGCTGTAGGCGAACAATCCGGTTCTCTGGACGAAATGTTGCATAATGTTGCCGAGCATTATGACAACGAGGTCAACTACCTGATCGAAAACCTTGTTACGATGATTGAACCCATCCTGACGATAACTATCGGAGCAATGGTATTGTTTTTAGCTTTAAGCATTTTCCTTCCTATTTGGAGTAACATGGGTCAAATGCCCGGTTAGTTTATTTGCGAATTCTCTATAATCTTAAGCTCTCTTTCAAAATAATTTGTCATTATTTGGCATTTATCACAAATCGGGTATAAATATCTCGAACTTTTTACCGATAATAACGTATAAATATGAGCGGTAAGACTTGTTCATAAACATTCTTATTTTTATGAAATATCTTATAATCCAGATTTTGGACGTGTATATGATCGTCATTCTTATACGGGTAGTAATGTCCTGGATGCGGGTAAATCAGAATAGTCCGTTTGTCAGAATAGTTTATAATTTGACTGAACCGGTTTTGGCGCCGGTGCGTAATATAATGCCGCACATGGGTGGTTTGGATATTTCACCTATAGTAATATTTTTTGCGTACAGGATAATTGTCAGAAGTATTATCATTGGATTGTAATTATTTTATTCTCTTTATAATTGAAAGGAGAAATTATGTCTACTTTATGGGATACAATAACAAAAGGTATAAAGGACGGTGCGAAAATAGCAAAGGAGGGCGCTGTTATCGCGGCGGAAAAAGCTGAGGAGCTGGGTAAAAAGAGCAAAGTCCATATCGAGATGGGCAATATCAAGAGAAAAATCGAAAAGAATTTCACCGAACTCGGGGGGAATACTTATCATTTGATTCAGGAAGAGAAAGTGAAAAATGTAATGTCGAATGATGAAATCAAGAAAGTAGTCGATGTGATCAATAATCTTGAAGAAGAGTTGAAGAAGAAACAGGAAGAACTTGAGCAAATAGGTGTGGCGTACCAAAATGTTGAAGACGCAGAAACAAAAGATAACTCTGCCGGGTAGAACACACGGTTGTTTACCATGGGCTTGAATCTATGTCTATGTTTGGTTATGATATTTGTAAATTGTTGAATAATGATATTTCTGTATTGTATTTAATTTAACTTGTAATTTTCAAAAATATTTCTTAAATTTGTAGGTTTATATCTCCGCTTAATGCGGAAATTAATTTTTAACCTAAAAGGCACGTGTTTCATGATGAAACTCAGTCAAAAATTGAATAACAGGGAAAATCAATCCCTCGACAAGTATTTACAGGAAATCGGGGAGGTTCCCCTTCTTGCCCCGGAAGAGGAAATTCATCTTGCCCGCCGAATCAAGATCAACGACCAGGAAGCTCTTGAGAAATTGACAAAAGCAAATCTCAGGTTTGTTGTTAGCGTAGCAAAACAATACCAAAATCAGGGATTAACCCTCGGGGATCTCATCAATGAGGGGAATCTCGGTTTGATAAAAGCTGCAAAAAGATTCGATGAAACCCGGGGTTTTAAATTTATTTCTTACGCAGTTTGGTGGATTCGTCAGTCAATTTTGCAGGCGCTTGCCGAACAGTCTCGCGTAGTACGTCTTCCGCTTAACCGTGTCGGTGCGCTCAATAAGATCGGTAAAGCGTTTAGTAATCTTGAGCAGGAATTTGAGCGCGAACCAAGCGCGAGCGAAATAGCGGAAGAACTTGAAATGACCCCTTTTGAGGTTTCCGACACGTTGAAAATCTCGGGACGTCATCTCTCTATGGATGCACCGTTTAATCAGGGCGAGGACAATCGGCTTTTGGATGTAATCAAGAATGACAGACAGCCTCCGCCGGACAGCCTCTTAATGCAGGAATCCCTTAGAAAAGAAGTCGATAGGGCTTTATCAACATTAACCAAGCGTGAAGCTGAGGTTGTAAAGCTGTATTTTGGTCTTGACCAGGAACACCCGCTTACTCTCGAAGAAATCGGAGAACAGTTCAGCCTTACACGAGAACGGGTACGCCAGATCAAGGAAAAAGCGATAAAGCGTTTGAGGCATGCTTCAAGAAGCAGGGCGCTTCGTACATATCTTGGTTAAAATATCCTTGACATAATAAAAATAATTTCTTAAGTTCTTCGAAATTGTTTTTTAAATCCCCACAGTAAATACTGAACCGAGAAAGGTTTATGCCAAAGAAATTCCGGATTGTACTTTTTTCCAATGCTACTTCCTCTACTAAGGAACTTAATTTCTCAAAGTTTCATATCTTCGCATTTGCATGTGTCTGCCTGGTATTTATCGGGTCGATAACCGCGGTAAGTGTAAACATTCTTTCCAACTATTTGTATGCTTTCAGGTTAAATCGCCTCTCTCAGGAAAGAAGCGCGATGAGATCGGACATAAAAGAGCTGAATCAGAGCTACGAAGAACTGAACAGCCGGCTCAGTATGCTGTTTAATTCCG
Organism: Candidatus Zhuqueibacterota bacterium; assembly: GCA_022562855.1. GTDB lineage: Bacteria > SM23-31 > SM23-31 > SM23-31 > SM23-31 > JADFON01. Next base: position 3,784 of record JADFON010000049.1, read on the forward strand.
GTGGCGATTTACGTAGAGAAGCAAATCTTGATCCGCTCAGCTCTTCGATTAGAGAGGCGGGAATTGGTGGAAGTGAGTCTATCCCATCAAATCAGAGCGAATTCTTTTTCTCTGAATCCGAACTGATATCGGACATTGCAATAAAGTTAAACGAGTTTAAACGTCTTGTTGAGATCCAGGAAAGCAGCTTTTTCGCTATCGCAGCCGGTTTAGAAAACCAAAAAGAGAGATTGAGGTATTTCCCTTCCGTGGTTCCGATCAATCCTAATGAAGGGGAAATTCATCTTACTGACCGTTTTGGATTAAGAGCAGACCCTGTAAGCGGAGCTGCTGACAACCATCAAGGTATTGATATTCGGGGAAATATAGGGACACCGGTGCACGCAACTGCTGACGGTAAAGTTGTGGTATTGCATAAAACGACCAACGGTGAGTTAGGAATATATGTTAGGATCGATCATTACTCTTCAAAATACGGTTTTGTGACGAGATATGCTCATTTGTCAAAAATAAACCCTAATCTAAAAGTTGGATCCATTGTAAAAAGGTGGGATAATATAGGTGAAATTGGCGCTACGGGTCGTACTACCGGACCGCATTTACACTATGAAGTGATTAGATGGAACAGACATGTAGATCCGGAAGATGAAAGCTGGGATCCAAAAATGTTCAAGCGATTTTATGCAGAACCGGGGGTAAACGAACCTGGTTAAACCGATTATGGAAGAATAAAAAAACCACCTGCAAACACAGGTGGTTTTTTTTATTCATTTTCTTGTTTTTGCGGAACAAATGCAGTCGGTTTTTTTATCTTCCCCGACCGGATACAACTCGAACATACGCGCATCCGTTTTATAGTGCCGTTATCGAGTTGAACTTTGACTTTTTGCAAGTTTGGCAGCCAGCGGCGTCTCGTCAGGTTGTGCGCATGGCTAACATTATTACCAACCAACGGACCTTTACCGCATATATCACATCTCTTTGCCACAGTTAATCCTTCGATAAATATCAATTAAAGACTTTTAGTATAAGAAATTATCATATTAAAAGCAACAAAAAAGCAGTATTTATTCATCCCCAAAAAACTTGTTTCTGTTAACTATATATGGTATATTAAGCGAGTTGTAACTATGGTGAGAATTTTATCTGTTTTTGTTATTTTTTGATTAAGTTAAATTTGATATGAAAATCGGATCGGTAGAAATTAAAGGGAAAACGGCATTAGCGCCGCTTGCCGGTGTCACAGACATACCTTTCCGGTTGAAGTGCAAAGAGCTGGGCGCTCCTATCGTTTTCTCCGAAATGGTCAGTTCCGAAGGCTTGGTTAGGGGATCGGAAAAAACCAACAGGTACCTGAAGTTTCTCGAAATCGAACGACCTATAGCATTACAGTTATTCGGTGGCAATCCTGAAGTTATGGGCAAGGCGGCAAAAATTATCGAAGAGTGTAAGCCGGATATAATAGATATAAACTTTGGTTGCCCCGTAAAAAAGATTGTCAGGAATGAAGCGGGTTCCGCTCTCTTGAAAGAGCCGAAGCGAATGGGGCGAATTGTGAAGGCAATGGTAAACTCTGTAAAACTTCCTGTAACTGCAAAAATCAGGTGCGGTTGGGATGAAAACTCGATGCCGGTTTCCGAAATTGGAAAAATATTAGAGGATAATGGAGTCTCCGCTATTGCTATCCATGCAAGAACGAGGCAGATGCAATTTTCAGGAAAAGCACGATGGGAGGAGATCAAAAAACTCAAGGAAGCTGTATCTGTACCCGTATTGGGCAATGGCGATGTAAAAACACCGGAAGACGCATTAAGGATGCTGTCTCAAACGGGGTGCGATATGGTTATGATAGGTAGAGGGGCAATGGGAAATCCTTGGTTTTTCCGTGAGGTCAATAGTTTTCTTGAAACGGGGGAAAGCATTAGGAGACCTTCTTTTTCCGAAGTACTGGAAGTATGTATCGATCAATTTGAGAAAACGGTGGAATTGTACGGAAAAGGATACGCGGCAAATTCTATGAAAAAACACATAGCCTTATATTTAAAAGGACTCCCTGAAAGCTCGAACATAAAAATGAGTATATTCCAATCCAGGGAATGCGAACAAATGATAGATATTTTAAATCGCTACAAAGAGGATCTTGAATACAACTTTTCTTCCGACAATCATATTATAAGCAAAGCAGGCTAATACAAGAGCGATAATCGACAATATATATCATATTCTTTCCTCTAAAGGTATAGACAACACAAAATAAGATCAGGAATTAATTCCGTTTCCTCCCGTTATAGAAACCTTCACGCCAGGCAATGAATCAGACCGATTTAACCGCGGTTCTCCGCAAATACAAGAATGGTGATATTTCCGAAAATGATATGATCAATCATTTAAGATCTTTTTCGGTAGAGAATCTTGGATTTGCTCACATCGATCACAACCGCATTATCCGTAAGGGCTTTCCTGAAGTAATTTATTGTGAAGGTAAGACAGATAAACAAGTAAAATCAATTGCAGAGGCGATATTAAAACGCAGTAATACGCTCTTAGCCACAAGAGCTTCAAAAAAAACGTTTGAATATTTGAACAAGAGAATTCCCGGGCTGAGATATTTCCTTGAGGCGAGGATAATTACCACAAAGAAAGCCGTTGTTTCAAACAGCAAAGCAGATGGACAAGCAGTGGTCGTCACGGCAGGCACATCGGATATACCTGTGGCTGAAGAGGCGGCGGTTACAATGAGGGTGTATGGCAACAAAGTAACATCGATAAACGATGTGGGCGTTGCAGGTCTGCATAGGGTTTTGAAATATTTGGAAGATTTCCAAAAGGCCCGGGTAATAATTGTTGTCGCGGGAATGGAAGGAGCATTGGCGAGTGTAATAGGCGGACTTGTAAGTAAACCTGTCATTGCTGTCCCTACTTCCGTAGGATACGGGGCAAGCTTTGGAGGCGTCGCCGCGCTTCTTGCAATGCTAAACAGTTGCGCTTCGGGTGTCACCGTGGTAAACATTGACAATGGCTTTGGCGCAGGGGTTGCCGCCTCGCTTATTTTACAATCCGATTAGCTGCAATAATTATTTTAGCGTAAAAATTTGAAAGATAGTGTACAGGGCTGAGGGGTCAAGATACAGTAATGTTTTGATTCATTTGAGTGGATTCTTTTTGGAGGAGCCTTTATGGCAAAAAAAGACAAGGAGTATGACGATTTTCCATTAGGTTCGGGTGAATACCTGGAATCGACGTTCAATACATTTACGAAACTCAATCAGCCGTACCTGATGCATTCGGATAAGCGTTGGCTTCCTGCTATGGATGTTTTTGAATCTGATGATGAATTCATAATAATTCTCGATATTGCCCAGATCGACCCGAAAGATATAAAGCTGTCAATACATGACAATGTTATGATAATCAAAGGTATCCGGATAGAGATCACAAAGTTCAAAAAAAGGCATTACCACAAAATGGAAATTGACTACGGACCGTTTGAGCGGCGAATCAATGTCCCCGTTGCCGTCAATGAGCGGGATATTAAAACTCAATATGTTGCGGGTTTTTTGGAGATAAGGTTAAACAAGATCGATGACCGCCGAAAAGGTGAAAAAAGTATAAATATCGAATGGGACGAGTAATATCAAGACTTTTGAACAAAGAACGAACTAAAAGCAGGGAATTAATCAAGAATGGATGAAGATACAGACAAAAGTATAATCTTAATACCGCAGGAATTACCAATTCTTGTGTTGGATAGCTCGATTCTTTTCCCGAATATCATAATGCCGTATTCGGTCAAGGATAAACGTGAAATTCACATGATTAACGAAACGATAGTAGATTCAAAGTTACTGGGAGTATTTTCAAAAAAACCTGCAGGTGATAACGGCAAATCCAGGGACGAGATATTCGAGTATGGATCCGGCGCCGTTGTTCTGAAGCTTTTCAAAATCCCCGACGGTAGTACAAGGATAATAATTCAAGGACTTCGGCGGATAAAAATCAAAAAAATACTTCAAGATAAGCCATATTTACGAGCCGAAATACAGGAAATTGAAGATGTTTTTAAACCGACAATTTCCGCCGATGCTTTACAGCGTACTATATTAAACGCTTTTCGTAAAATCGTGCGGTTATCGCAAAATGTACCGGAGGAGATCATAACCGCGGCGCTCAATATTGATGATCCGTCCGTTTTTGCAGATTTTATTGCATCTAATATTGATATTCCTCTTGAAGACAGGCAGGTAATCCTGATGGAGAAAGATGTAGAAAAAAGACTGAAAGCGCTAACCGGCTTTATGGGACGTGAAATAAAAATGATTGAACTTGGCAGCAAGATACAGTCCGAAATATCAAGTGAGTTTGATAAAACTCAACGTAAGTTTTTTCTGCGTGAGCAGCTTAGAGCAATAAAAAAGGAGCTGGGTGAGGATGAAGATGTTTCTATAGAGGTTGTCGAATTTACAAAAAAAATAAAAAAAGCAAATATGCCTGTAGAAGCAAAAAAAGTTGCTGAAAAAGAGCTTGAGAGGCTAAAACGGATAAATCCCGCCGCCGCCGAGTATTCTGTTGCTGTTACCTATCTCGATTGGCTGACAACTATGCCCTGGACGGTCTCCAGCAAAGACAGGGTTGATATAAAACGGGCACAGAAAATTCTGGATGAGGATCACCACGGTTTGATTGATATAAAAGAGAGGATTTTGGAATATTTAGCGATAAGAAAATTGAACAAAAACATTAGAGGACCGATATTGTGTTTTGTGGGACCGCCCGGAGTAGGCAAAACCTCGCTTGGTCAATCGATTGCAAGGGCGCTTGGGCGAAAATTTGTTCGAATTTCGCTTGGCGGCATTCGGGATGAGGCGGAAATTCGTGGTCACCGCCGTACCTATGTCGGGGCTCTTCCCGGAAGAATACTGCAAGGAATAAAAAAAGCTGAAACAAACAATCCCGTCCTCATGTTTGACGAGGTCAACAAAAGCGGAACAG
>JADFON010000050.1 GCA_022562855.1 Candidatus Zhuqueibacterota bacterium
TAGATTACCTACGTGTTACTCACCCATTCGCCACTTTACTGCACGGAGCAAGCTCCGTGTTTCTCGTTTGACTTGCATGTGTTAGGCACGCCGCCAGCGTTTGTCCTGAGCCAGAATCAAACTCTCCGTTGTTGTTTTTTTACACCTTTGAGTTGTTTTAGGGCTCGTTATCAACGTATAATCCGCACATACCAGTTGTCAAAGATCATTACCTCATCGTATGCGAATTATCGCTTCCAAGAGGTTGCCTCTCATTTCAGAGGCATCAATAAATATAGACAGACTTAGAATTTCAGTCAAGCTATATTTACCAATAAACTATTAAATTTTTAAAGAAATGCTATAACTTTTTATAACTCGAGCAGAAGCCTGTCTTGAGCCGCAAGAACGTTATCTCTTAACTTTTGGGCAGGAGCCAATATATACTCATCAATGAACTCATCTGTATGGCTCGGATCGTGATGAAACAGCACTAATTTGTTCACGTTAGCCGCATCAGCGACTTTCACACCTTCTTCATATGTGCTGTGACCCCAACCTTGATGACCGTCCAGATATTCTTCCGGCGTAAATTGTCCATCATAAACAAGAAGGTCGGCGTCTTGAGCAATTTCAACCAGATTTGGGTCAACGCCTTCCTTCGGATGTTCATTATCCGTGGCATACGTAAACACTTTACCGTTGTGCTCTACTCTAAAACCGAGGCATTCGCCCGGATGTGAAAGATGAGTCGAGCTGACAACCGTATCTCCAATAGTAATCTTATCGCCATTAATCTCAACGACTTCGACTTGAGACGGTAAGTGGTCAAACGGAACAGGGAAGTATATATCTCCCATCAAGACTTTTAGTTTATCGTAAAACTTTGAATTCTCGTATCTTCTACCGTATAGAACCACCTTGTTTTTCTTTTCGAAAAGAGGTTTAAAAAATGGCAAGCCCTGCGTGTGGTCCCAATGTAAATGAGAAAAAAATATGTGAAGTTCCAGCGGTTCATCGGGATAATTACTTGAAAGCCGGTCGCCGAGATTACGAATTCCCGTTCCTGAATCAAAAATAATTTTGTATTTCTCAGACGTTTGAACTTCCACACATGGAGTATTCCCTCCATATCTGAGAAATCCCTGTTCAGGAATCGGAGTGCTTCCCCGAACACCCCAAAATTTAACACGCATTCGTTTTCCTCAATTGAAATATGAACTTAAGGTGTTAAGATAATAATAGTTTATGATAAATACAAATTATTGATTAATACAATAAATAAGAAATTATTTCAGCAAAATCATCTTCTTTGCTTGAACAAAATTAGCTGCTTGTAGTCGGTAGAAGTACATTCCTGATGCCACTTTTGAGGCGTCCCAAACTATTTGGTGCCTTCCTGCGCTCTGAATCCCATCAAATAGATTAGCTACCTGCTCACCTCTCAGATTGTAGACTACAAGTGAGACCTTACCACTAACCGGAAGTGAAAACTCAATTGTAGTTTCCGGATTGAATGGATTAGGAAAATTCTGTTCTAATTCCATCGACACGGGAATCGTTTTCTCTTCATCCGAAACGGCTAAAATTGACAGATCATGTGCTAAATGATAATAAACATGTTTGCCTTGCTGGTCGCCGAGCGGTTCTTCCACATCTACCATATACACCATATGTAATGTTTCAAATCCGTTGTCGCCGGTTTCAACTGTAGGCGATCCCTGAATTTTGGTTTCGTTGATACCGGGCGAGTTGGTTATATTTTCCGGCTCTGTCCAGGTGGCCCCCAAGTCACTTGAAATACTCAGGAACAAATCGCTTGCAATCATTCCACCCTTTATAGTATCACTTATGCTTGTGCCTGCTGAATATACCAATGCAAGTAAACCTGAAGGCGTTACAAATGGCTGGGTTAGTCCGCATCCTATTTCGCATGTTTCGTTGGAACTGAGTTCGAAATCGAGTGTGTCAATGACGTGAAGAGTCCATTTACCCTTTTCCAAACCAATATGACTAATAAGAGATTTTTGTCGGTTCAGGGTTTCTATAATATTCACGAAAAAATGTACTCTTCCAAAAGGATCTATAATCATACTTGTGGTCCACGCTGAAATAAAAGCATCAGCATCAAAACTTTGAGCCGGAAACCCAACAATATTTTCTTCTTCTATCAATACAGGAGATCCCCATGTCGCTCCGTTATCAGAAGATAATTTATAGATAAGGTTTCTATCCGGAAACCTGGGCGAAGAAGACGAATCATCCATATCCCAAGCTCCGCCCACTGCCACATGATTTCCACGAACGTAGTTATAGGCTGTATGGTTAAATACTGAAGCAACCTCCGCGCTGCCGGGTACTTCAACCGGAAATATGCTGGCATCTAAGTTCGGCTCTACCACTGAAATATTAGAAACGTCTGCTTCATATACGATATAATAATCCTCTCCTCTGGTAAAACTGATGAATGATGTGAAGACTTTATTACCGGTTGTAATTACGGGGGATGCCACATACAGGTCGGGATATGGCGCTATGCTATGGAAGTCCACCCAATTCCAAAATGATTCGTCATACTTCATTGTATTATATAACAATATCGGATCACCACCAAATTCTCCACCTCCTCCAACTTCTTCACTGTAGAAAATTATCGGTACGTCTATTCCATCAATATTTGCTCCTGAAACTATACTGGGAAACTGCGCTTCAAAGTTATGGTTATCCGGTTCGTTCAGATCATTTTGAACAAACCATGATTCTCCCGAATCATCTGAATAGCCGAACCCTAATATCTTTGGTCCCGCTTTGTTATCGCTTAATATCCTACCGGTAAAAATAAGCGCGCCGGTCTCAACATTATACATTAGCGGATTTAATCCTCCATAAAACATACTTAAGATATTTCCGGTTGTATCAATCAAAGTAGGATTTATCCCTGTGGAGCTGTAATCAATTTTTATTATCTTCCCATTACCAGTCTTCGATGTAATTCCAGATTCCGGATGTTTTATTCGTGGAAAATTTTTTGTTGGTTTTTTACCAGCGGATAAGAGTGTACCTACAGGAAACAGTACACAGAGGAGAATAATCGAAAATATTTTGGAGATAAGCTACCTTTCGTTTAGCTGGTCGCTAAATATTATGGAGGGAAATAGTACTAAGCTCTTTTTCTGCGGTACCTTACAATCGGTGATTTTTTTGAAATAATGACATCTTCGGTTATTACACATTCCCGAACATTATTCATTGATGGTATATTAAACATTATTTCTTGCATTGCCTCTTCCAGAATAGCTCTAAGCGCTCTTGCTCCTGTTTTTCTTTTCTTCGCTAATTCCACTACTTTTTTAATGGCGTCTTCTTCGAAAAGAAGTTCAACACCATCCATTTCAAAAAGTTTCTTATACTGCTTTATAAGTGAATTTTTCGGTTCAATCAGAATGCTATAGAGAGCTTTTTCATCCAATTCATCTAAAGTAGCAACTACAGGAAGTCTTCCTACCAATTCCGGTATCAATCCGAATTTAATTAAATCGGATGGCTCGCACAATGATAGCGTATCCCCAATTTTCATATCCTCTTTCCCTTTGACTTCAGCGCCAAATCCCATAATACCGTTTTTAATTCTGCTAAGTATTATTTCTTCAAGTCCGTCAAAAGCGCCACCACAAATAAATAGAATATCTTTCGTATTAACGTTCACAAGTGGTTGTTCGGGATGTTTTCTGCCTCCTTTCGGCGGAACGCTGGAGATCGTCCCTTCGAGAATTTTCAACAGAGCCTGCTGAACGCCTTCGCCGGATACATCCCTCGTTATCGAAGGAGAAGACGTTTTTCTTCCAATCTTGTCTATCTCATCAATATAGATGATTCCTTTTTGCGCTTTCTGTAAATCATAGTCGGCTGACTGAAGAAGTCTTACCAAAATGTTTTCCACATCTTCGCCGACATAACCTGCTTCAGTAAGGATGGTTGCATCAACAATCGTAAAGGGAACTTCAAGAAATCGGGCGAGTGTTTGGGCGATAAGCGTTTTACCCGTACCGGTGGAACCTAACATCAGTATGTTACTTTTATCTATCTCAACTTCTTCAAAAAGTTTCCGACTGCTTATCCTTTTATAGTGATTATAAACTGCAACAGCTACAGCTTTTTTTGCTTTATCCTGTCCTATTACATATTTGTCGAGTTCATTCTTGATATCATGCGGCGCCGGTATTTTGAATTTTTGCGGCGTAATATCACTATCCGCATCTGCCTTGATAAGCTCCACGGACTCAAAAACGCAATGATCACAGATGGATACATTTGACCCTTGAATAATACGGTATGCCTGATCTTCAGACCTACCGCAAAACGAACAAGTTAAAATTTGTTCTTTATCTTCTTTATCTTTCAATTATCTTCTGCTTTACTTTTTTTCAATTCTAATTCTATTTCCCCTTCATAATAGTTTGGATAAATTGATAAATATTGTATTTTATTTATAGCCGGGGCCTCAGCAAACAACCTGCTTCCAAACACACCAGTATTTGTTTTAATAGAAAAGACGTTTTGAGAATCCGATTTAAATTTTATGTATTGTTTTTTTCCACCTAAAAAGTTAAATGTTACTGAGAATTGATTAATAAAACTTCCAGTCGTGTCATATTGGATTTCTGTCAGGCATTGGTAATTTCCAAAACTATTAAAAAGAGAAATTTTTTCGGAATCACCAATTTGCGTAAATTCTGAATGATGGAATTCAAAAGATATTTTAAGATTGTTTTTAGGGTTTTTATCATATATCAAATCTAAAAACTCCCTAACCTTATAATATTTCCCTTTCAAATAAAGTGTTTCATTTGTCGAATCTAATTCAATTGTTTGTTTGAGCAACAGTAATAGTTGTATTAAAGAAGATTTACCCGAACTGTTCACTCCAGACAAAATAGTGAAAGGTTTGATTTCAAAATTTTGTAAACTTTTAATTGACTTAAAATTTTGGATAGATATTTTCATTTAAAATCCTCCTTTATTTTCTCCTTTAGATTCTCTGCAAGCTCTTTAGGTAATACCTTGTCAATCACACCGAATATTTTCGATAAAAACTTTTTTTCCTTTCTGTTCAATGAGCTTAACTCATCGGTAAGGAACTTTGTTTTTTCCTCCGCTCCGTTCGTAGGAAGTTTTATTTGTTCGACCTTCGTTTTGTTACCACCTGTTACCCTATTAAATAACTTCCTTTTCGATGTGTCATCCTCTCCAAGATTTTCGGATATTTTGTTTAATTCTTTCTCAGCACTTTCTGCCTTTTCCTTCATTCCCTCGAATTTCTCCTTATATACCTGCTCCTCATTTTTGTCAGTAAATCCCCTTTTTCGCTTGGTTTTAAATTCTTTTTGAAATTCAACAAGTTGGTCAATTTTATTTTGGATATTCCTGGCGGATGATGCAAAGTGGTATAAGTTATGAAGTTCTCCCCGACAAAGTTTTTTCAGTTGCTTTTCAAAATTTGCCATCAGGTCATTCTCCAAAAAGTAGTCTCTTCTTGCATTTGGGATTAGGTCTTTATGAAATGCGTGTACTTCTCCGAAAAAATAATAAGATCCCCGGTCTTCCTTAAACAATTTCACCAAACAGTTATCCGCACCTATTTGAATATTTCCTTTTCGCAACCGAAGCCCGCGAGCTAAATTGACTTTAGGAATCACCCCTGTATAATTCGAGATACCATACCATCCCCAGCCAAGAAACTCACCATCAACCCCACCAATAGTAAACCATTGCAATTGATTGATGTCGTCTATTTTCTTTTTGCCCCCGTTCTCTTCTTTGTAAATGCTGGTCGTATATGCTTTGAATATTTGATTATTGTTTACATAAATAATGTATTCATCAATTGACTGCCCGTGCTTATTTAATTCTTCGTGTATCTGGTCGCTAAAAATGAATCCTTTATTGAAAGGGACAGGTGCAACCATTGACAAGTATTCAATAATGTTTCTTTTATCTAAAAGAGCATCATTAGTTACACCAACAAGCGTAACTCTGAAATACCTTTCTTGAGATTTGGCTGATTTTGTTTCAAAACTCGTTACTTTATCAATAACATCAACAGCTTCTTCTTTTTTGCTGCGATCGTGTATGATATTTTTTAATAGCTTGGCATCCCAAGTCAATACCGATTTCACATCTTCACCTTCATAGCTTGTTTCAAATACAAGCTTGTCGCAATATCCTAAACCACCCAATCTTCCAATTCCCCTGAAACCCTTATGTTTTTCCCTGTCTTTCGGTGATTGTGCAACGTTTTTGAGAACTGATAATATTTGCACTGCTTTTATCCCTGTTGCATTGTCATAAATAGTAATTTTTCTTCCCGCTTTATCTATATCAATTTCAATATAGCCCTCATCCCTCGTTTGTAATATCCCTTCCTCAGCCGCCTTATCAATCTGGTCAGCACCATTTTGGATATATTCACGATAAATAAACCTTGCATCCTCATACATCCCAAGAGTTAAGGACTCGATAACATCTTTTCCTATTCTTGTTTTTGTGTCAACCATTTTGGAACTGCTTGTAAAGTGGTCTAGGAAATTTGACATTTAGCAATGACCTGAATACAGGATGTTCAATAATGTATTCGCCCGGTTCCAACCGTGTCATCATATTCTTGTAAACAGGAGGTATGAATCTATAATCGGGTTTTGTTGCTTCAATTGCATTGGTTCTTCCATAGGCGTGTGTTGCACAGTTACCCTTCACTCTGTCATGTATTGCGCTTTTGAATTGCTCCACCGAGAACAATATAATACCCATAGAACGCCCCCGTTCCGTAATGTCAATTATCTGCCTTAGAATTGGTGAATTCTTTGGTACATCACTTGACGCATACTTGTTTAGTTCATCAATAAAAATGATAACCTTGGAAGGTATTTCGGTTTCGTCCCTGTCCTCTTGTCCTAATTTCAAATCATAAATAGCCCCGATAACGTCCCCGAATACAAATGCCTGCGTGTCTTGGTCGAGCTTAGCAATATCAATAACATAAGCATCATTCTTCTGAATGTTCTTTATCGCATCTCGCATCCTTGTTTCATTCTTTTCCTTTACTACGCGCTTAGAAAATATGGGATGTGTGAGGGCTTTATTGATTATTCTTTTAAATTTCCTCCAGCTATTAACCATTATTTCTTTATCTCCTGATTTTCCTGGTTTACAATGTTCACCAACCGCATTTTTAAATTGCGCCCAATTACCTATCTCACTAAACCCTCCTTGTTCTGTAATAATATAGTTGATTATCGAATCCATTGTGCCAGATGAATCGTCTATATTGGCAAACATTAACTCCAAATTATCCTTGTCCTCCTCGAAAATGTATTTGTATTTGAATGCTATGTTTTGATCAATTTGGGCTTCAATGTCTTTTTCTCTTCCATGACTAAAAGTGAACGTTTTGCCTGAATCTGCATACGGATAGAAATATTTTGCATTCTTGAAAGGCTCGGTATCCAATTTCATCATTTCATATATCTTTTTCTCCTCTCTTGCTATATCCTTGTTTGGTTCGTCAATTGCCAGCAAGTCCCTTCCTTTTACATTGAAAATCACAAACGCAACCGTTTCGTCACGTTCTATATCAATATTATTAAGGTATTTGTGTTGTATCGCCTTCAAGAGAAACATCGAGTATGACGTTTTAGCTGCCAACCCCGAAATACCGGAAATATTCAAATGCGCTCCCTCTGGCCCAATAAGGAATTTAGGGTTAAAGCGCACAGGCAAGGTTACTTTATCATCCCCTTTATACATTTCAATGTATCCGCACGGGAGAGTGTTTTTCTTATCATCAAGCCCCAATGCCTGCGCAACTTCTTTTGCATTTGCCAAACTTACTTTGCTTCCGTCAAGCACAGGGGTATAAATGCCTTCACTATTGCCAACCACCTTCGCCTTTACATAATTCATTCCTATTCTATGAGTGTTCAAAACAGTTTCTACATCCCCGAAATCACTTGAAATGAAATTACTTAGATAGCTTGCAGAATCGGTGATATGAGAAATTTCCTCAATCACTCCGAATGTTATAGAGCCATCTATGTGGTCAGCTTTTACCACATCAAAAGGACTTAGCACCATTTGCTTGTCCGTCCAAAAATAGAAATCATCTAACCGTTGAACGACCATCCACTTTTATATTATCGGAAACACCATGCTTCCCACTGCCTTTACGCGTGGCCCACGGGTCAACCGGGGGCCGCGGCGCGCTTGAAGAGGGCGCCGACGAACGCTGTAATGGCTTGGCGGGATATTAGCATTATCACAAGGGCATATGCGATTTCGAGGCCCGTAAAGGCGTACGGCGACCCGAACGTCTCGTTGCCATGGACCCAAAATGCCAGCCCGCCGAACGTCGGGTGCCAGAGAAGCAAGGCCATCGCCGACCGGGTGCGCAACAGCTCTTTCAGGTAAAAGACGATCTCAGGACCGGCAAGCCCCAGAATGCCGTAGGCGCACACGCCCAACACCACCCACAGGGCAAGCATCCGTTCCAGGGACAGGTGCAGCAGGAGGAATGACAGCGCGCCGGCGCCATGAACAGCCACCGCGAGGCACACGAACTTCTCGTAGCCAAGGGCATTTTCAAGATGCCACAATGGCACGAACAATAATTGGACCGCATACCAGATCAGCAGGATTTGCGTGGCCGTGACC
>JADFON010000051.1 GCA_022562855.1 Candidatus Zhuqueibacterota bacterium
TTGCGCATAGACCGCATGGGGTTTACCGGCGGGCATTATTATCATATCGCCCTTTGTAAGAATTTGCTGTTTACCCGATATGGTGATCGCGGCTTCGCCTTCAATAATATATACGAATGCGTCAAACGGCGTCGTATGTTCGCTGAGTTCTTCGCCTTTATCGAAGGCGAAAAGGGTGATATTCCCGGATTTTTGTTTGAGAATTGTTCTGCTGACGACCGATCCTTCCCGGTAATTTACAAGGTTTTCGAGGGATTCCGCCTTGCCAAGCAGGCTGTTACTTTTTGTATCCGTTCCGTTTTGCATTATAGTTATACGGGTTCAAAACTTTATCAGGTTTCAATTTTATAAATATAGCCACATCAGATTTTAAATACAATTTATTTTACTTAAAATTTCACGAATTGATTTGCTTTATGGTAAAATTTCTATAAAATACTATTTGACCTAATCATTGTTATTTCCGTTAGAAGTGCAGAAAATTTCATTGAATTTTACTTGACTTATTTTAAAAAAATGAATATCTTTTGTCGCTTCGAAAAAGCATTTTTCATGCATGTTTCAGCTTGGAGGTTAATCGACCTCCGTAAGACAACCATACAGAAAGGCGCTGTCACGCTGCGAGGATTATTGGTTTTACCGGTAGGCTAAAAGTGCGATTATGATACTTGATTTTCTAAATGTTTTTATCTTTCTGCTGGTTGGAATTTTTATGGTGTCCATTACCCTCCTGCTTTCAAAGTTAGTTCATCCCCGAAAAATCACCAAAGAGAAAATGATCGCTTACGAATGCGGCGAAGACCCTGTCGGCGAAACGTGGATCAGATTTAACAACCGTTTCTATGTTATTGCCCTGATTTTTATCATATTCGATATAGAGGTGGTTTTTTTGTTTCCGTGGGCGGTTGCATTTACAAAACTTGGGAATAATTTTCTGGCGTTTGCGGACATGATGATTTTTCTTGCGATATTGCTTGTAGGGTTTGCATATGTATGGGTCAAGGGTGATCTTGAATGGGTCAAGTCTTATTTTACGGATCACGGGGAAGAAGTTCTTAAAAGTCCTAACGACTGATCCGAATCGGTCAATAACCGTTCTTGCGGCTCAGGACGATTCTACGTTTAAGGGTTCAAATTATGGGATATATAGAAGGCAGATACGGTGATAATATTCTTATCACCTCTGTAGATAAAATATTTAATTGGGCGAGACTCTCCTCACTGTGGCCTATGACATTTGGTCTGGCTTGCTGTGCCATTGAAATGATGGCGACCGGCGCATCCCGGTTTGACCTGGACAGGTTTGGCATAATGTTCAGGGCAAGCCCCAGGCAGTCGGATGTCATGATTATAGCCGGAACCGTAACAATGAAAATGTCTTCCCGGATAGTACGTCTTTACGAGCAGATGCCCGAACCGAAGTATGTGATATCGATGGGAAGTTGCGCGACCTGCGGAGGTCCTTACTGGGAACACGGATATCATGTATTGAAGGGTGTTGACAAGATCATTCCGGTGGATGTCTATGTCCCCGGCTGCCCCCCAAGACCTGAAGCGCTTATTGACGGTTTATTGGAATTGCGGGAGAAAATTCGTAAAGACACACTGGCAAAGAAGGAAGACAAAGTTTCGGCGTAATACAAGGTCTCCGAATTCAAACTGAATAAATCAATTATATTCTTTCCGTGAACTCCACGTGCCGGTTTGTGGTTCAAGGCGAATTTGTTATGACGATTGAAGAAATATACAAGAAACTCCGGAAGTCGTTTGGCGGCACAATACTGGAATCCGATTTGGAGGTATTGGAACCTGTTGTCGGTATTGAACCTCAGTCAATCGCAGAGGTATCGGGATTTTTGAAAAACGAACCGGATTTGAAATTTACTTCGCTTATGTGCCTGAGCAGTGTGGATTTGGATGAAGAAAATCTTCAGGTCGTTTACCATCTGCACTCGATGGATCATAATCATAAAATTATCCTGGGGGTGATAATTCCGAAAAACGCTGCAAAGATTCCTACTGTTTCCGGTGTTTGGCGTACTGCAAACTGGCATGAACGGGAGGCATTTGACCTGATGGGTGTTGAATTCGAGGGACATCCGGACCACAGGAGAATTCTTTGCCCGGACGATTGGGAAGGGCATCCTCTGCGGAAAGACTATGTTGTACAGGAAATGTATAACGGTTTGCCGGTTCCTTATCCAAAAGAAGAAGATGATTAAAAGAAATAAAGTTTAAATATTACAATTTTATGACACAGATTTTCACAGATTTCAATTATTGAATGAGATTTTTTTCAGTGTCAATCAGTTTAAATCAGCGAAAATCTGTGTCAAAGTCTTTTAGTGAAAATTTCAAAAATTTAATTTAGAATAAATCAGGGATCATCAAGAGCACATGCCCGAAATAAAAACAGACGACGTTTATATTGAACTCGGAAAGCATCCGAAAGCCGGATTTGCGACGGATGACATGATTTTGCAGATGGGTCCGCAGCATCCGAGCACGCACGGTGTGCTAAGGATTGAGTGCGTTACCGACGGTGAAATCATAAAAAAAGCGACTTGTCATATCGGATACCTTCACCGTTGCTTTGAAAAGCACGCAGAAAACGTGATGTGGCAGGGCGTTATCCCTTTTACCGACAGGATGGACTATCTCGCGTCAATGGGGCAGAATTTCTCTTATGTCATTACTGTTGAGAAGCTAATGGGAATCGAGGTTCCCGAACGAGCTGAGTACATGCGAGTCATAACAGCGGAGCTGCAACGAATCGCAAGTCACCTGATGGCTTACGGCACCTATGGAATGGATATCGGCGCATTTACTCCTTTTTTGTGGGCATTCCGTGAACGCGAATATGTGCTCGATCTGTTCGAAAAACTCTGCGGCGCCCGGCTGCTTTACAATTATATGTGGATCGGGGGAGTTTCGCATGACGTTTATGACGGATTTGCCGAAGAATGTATGAGTTTTCTCGATACTTTTGAGCGCGTGGTGTTTGAAGAATTTAATCCCATTTTGACATATAACAAGATCTTTATAGAACGTACTGCCAATGTCGGAATCCTTTCTCCTGAATTGGCAATAGATTACGGGATTACCGGTCCATGTCTGCGGGGGTCGGGTGTGGACTGGGATTTGCGTCGTGACGATCCCTATTCCATATACGACAGATTCGATTTTGAAGTGATAACCGGCAAAGGAGAAATGGGCACGGTCGGCGATTGCTGGGACAGGTTCATGGTGCGGGTATTGGAAATGATCGAAAGTGTTAAAATAATCAGACAGGCGCTCCAGCAAATGCCCGAGGGTCCCATAATGAATGAGAAAATTAAAAAGGTGATCCGTGTACCGGCGGGGAGGGTTTACGGAAGGACTGAAGCGCCGAGAGGCGAGCTTGGATATTACCTTATCAGCGACGGAAAGGGGAGAGGACCAAACAGGCTGAAAGCCCGGTCTCCCTGTTTTAGCAATCTCAGTGTTCTTGAGGAAATTTCGAGGGGTTGTATGCTTGCGGACCTGATCGCGATAATAGGGAGTCTTGACATAGTTCTCGGTTGTGTTGACCGTTGATGTTCAATGGTAATGGTTTTCGGATAAATAAATGATTCAAGCTGAATACTATAATATATTTGTAAAGATCATCGACCAGTTGGCGGTGTTGGATTTTTTGCCGCCTGTTTGGAAGTTTATTCTTGCTTCGGTAATCGCTGCGTTGGTTTTTTTTCACGTCATAGCTATATTTGCACTTGTGGCTATTTGGGTTGAACGAAAAGTGGCGGGTCATATTCAAGACCGTTTGGGTCCGATGGAGACCGGTTGGCATGGCGTTCTGCAAACACTTGCCGATGCTATAAAACTACTGATAAAAGAAGATATAATTGCCGGCGGTATAGACAGGCGATTGTTTGTCCTTGCGCCGGTTATTGTTTTTATGACCGCTTTAGCCGTGTTTGTTGTTTTTCCTGTTGGTGAGAATTTTATTGTCTCGGACCTCAATATCGGTATACTATACATAGTCGCGATATCGACGTTGGTCGTTCCGGGGATAATCATGGCAGGCTGGTCGTCCAATAACAAATGGTCGTTGTTCGGTGCGATGCGCTCCGCTGCCCAGATTGTCAGCTACGAAGTTCCTGTCGGACTGGCGATCGTTTGCGCGGTGATGGCTGCAGGGTCATTGAGTATGCAGACTATTGTCGAGTCGCAAGCCGGTGGTTTCTGGAATTGGTTTATATTCAGTAAATTCCCCTTCGGTTTTATAGCATTTTTTATTTATTTTGTTGCGTCCCTGGCGGAAATCAACAGAACGCCGTTTGATTTACCCGAAGCGGAATCCGAGATTGTCGCAGGATATATGACAGAGTATTCGGGTATGCGATGGTCGTTTTTCTTTCTTGCGGAATACGGCAATATGCTTGCTGTCGGAGCAATCGCAACAACTTTGTTTTTGGGCGGCTGGCAAACACCGATTTCGTTATTGTCCTTTATCCCCGGTCCTGTTTGGTTTACGGCGAAGACAATGTTTTTGGTATTTGTTCACATCTGGCTGAGGTGGACGCTTCCGCGGTTGCGAGTCGACCAGTTAATGTATATGTGCTGGAAGGTGTTGACGCCATTTGCTTTTGTGAGTATTTTCGGTATCGGACTCTGGATGACATTTTAAAATCGGATAACAGTACTTTGGTAAATTTTTAAAAATTAATAACACAGGCTAAAGCCTGCTCTACCACTAAAAATCTTGGTAAAATCATTATGCAAAGCGTAAACCAATATTTTTTAAACATATATATTGCTATAAAGTCTGTATTGATAGGTATGTCGATTACTTTCAGGCATTTGTTTACGAAGTCGGTGACGGTTCAGTACCCTCGAGAGAGATTGCCGATACCGGGAACGTCGAGAAACCTGCTGCTGAACAAGATTGAAGATTGTATCGGCTGCGATCAATGCGTCCGTGTCTGCCCTGTCAATTGTATCACGATGGATACGATTAAAGTGTTCCCCGAAGATGACTTAGGGTTAGCCTCAGACGGTTCGAAAAAGCGGCTCTGGCTTCCGAGATTCGATATAGACATGGCAAAATGCTGTTATTGCGGATTATGTACTTATCCATGTCCAACCGAATGTCTTATTATGACAGACGAATATGAATACGCCACATATGAGCGAAATGACCTTGTGTTCAAATTTACGGATCTCGATCCCATTCAAATTGCAGAACTCAAGGAAAAGGATCATATCAGATCAATGGAAAAGGAAAAGAAAAAATTGGAAACGGCGAAACAAGCTGCCGCCAAACCGGGGAAAAACGGCGGAAAATCCGGAGAAGGTACGTGATCGGCAAAGATATCATATTTATAATTTTTGCTGTAATAACAGTCGGTTCAGCAGCGCTGGTGGTGTTTTCCAAAAAAATCATTTATGCGGCATTCTCGCTGATGTTGTCATTGTTTGGTGTGGCGGCATTGTTTGTGTTCTTAAACGCAGATTTTCTTGCGGCTGTCCAGGTCATAGTATATGTAGGCGGGATATTAGTATTGATTTTGTTTGGCGTCCTGCTGACGGTTAAGATATCCAGCGACAATGTCATTTCGCATTTATCTCAAAGAATCTGGGGTTCGATTGCGGCTGTCGGAATGTTTGTCCTGATTTTTATTGCCATTACAAGAACAAATTGGACAATTTTAGATAAATCTGAGGACGTAGTTTATTACCCGCAAAGCGAGGCGATTGGAATCCAGTTATTGACAAACTACATCTTACCATTTGAAGTTGCTTCGATTTTACTTCTTGCCGCTTTGATAGGAGCAATGTTTTTAGTCCGTCCGGAGAATAAATGATTACGCTCGAAGTATTTTTAACGATAGGGGCGTTACTTTTTGTTTTTGGAATTCTCGCCGTTGTGACGAAGCGCAACGCTATCGGGGTGTTGATGGGCGTCGAACTTATTCTCAATGCGGCTAATGTCAATTTTATTGCATTTTCTTTTTTTACCGACACTGGGATTGACGGAATAATGATAGCGTTGTTCATATTTGTCATAGCGGTCGCCGAAGCTGCTGTTGCGCTTGCTATTGTGCTTAACATCTTTCGCAATATGCAGACTATAAATGTTGATGAAATAGACAGTCTTAAAAAATAACAAGATAACCTACTAATTCTATTTAAATGGCACTTCTCTATCTTGCAATTGTAATCTGGCTTTTGCCTTTGTTTGCGTTTGTTGTCCAAATATTTTTTGGCAACCGGCTTCCGAGAAAAGGCGACTGGCTTGTTGTCGGCGCTATGTTTATCGACTTGATACTGGCATTAATAATCTTTGCCAATATCTTAATACAGTACGATCCGGGTTACCGGGTTACGCTTCATTTTGACTGGATAGTGCTCGGTACGCAGAATTTTCCACTCGGTTTTGCTCTCGACAATGTTACTGCGGTTATGCTTGTGGTCGTTACTGCTGTGAGCGCTTTGGTTTTTCTGTATTCTATAGGTTATATGAAGGGGGACCCGCGTTATTCTCGTTATTTTGCCTATCTTTCTTTCTTTGCGTTTTCAATGCTCGGATTAATACTTTTCGATAATCTGCTTGGGATTTACATGTGCTGGGAACTGGTTGGATTGAGTTCTTATTTGCTTATCGGGTTCTGGTTTGAAAAGGATTCTGCTTCCAACGCCGGGAAAAAGGCATTTATCACGAACCGGGTCGGCGACTTTGGAATGTTTGTGGGAATGCTGATTGTATTTTATGTGACCGGCACATTTTCATTGGATGGGATAGAAGCGTCGGTAGTTTCCGGCAATTTTAGCGGTTCGATTCTGACTGCCGCAGGTATTTTGTTATTCGTCGGGGCAGTGGGTAAATCGGCGCAATTTCCGCTTCATGTTTGGCTTCCTGATGCAATGGAAGGTCCAACGCCGGTCAGCGCATTGATACATGCTGCGACTATGGTGGTTGCTGGGGTCTACCTCGTGGTGAGGATCTTTTTCATGCTGACGCCCGATTCGATGCTCGTCATAGCCTACATAGGTGGATTTACGGCGCTGTTTGCCGCAACCATAGCTTTGGTCCAAAACGATATAAAACGGGTTCTCGCTTATTCTACCATCAGTCAAATAGGGTACATGATTCTGGCGCTGGGAACAGGGGCATACGCTGCCGGTCTGTTTCACCTGATGACCCATGCATTCTTCAAGGCGCTTTTATTTCTTGGTTCCGGCAGTGTTATCCATGCGGTGGAACATGCCTTTCGTTCCGGAAAAATAGACGCCGACCCGCAGGACATGAATAACATGGGCGGACTCAGGCGTAAAATGCCTGTTACTTTTTGGACCTTTATCATCGCAACAGTTGCGATTTCGGGTGTGCCTTTTACTTCGGGTTTTCTCAGCAAAGACGCTATTTTAGCCGGGACGCTTAGCTTTGCCGGAACGCATCCGCAGCATTTCTTGCTTCCTTTCTTTGGATTTCTTGCCGCAGGTCTGACCGCGTTTTATATGTTCCGTTTAGTTTTTAAGACTTTCTTTGGTGAGTTTAGTATTTCAAAAGCATGGGGATATGTGCATGAATCGGCGTTAACTATGACCATTCCGCTTGTTGTGTTGTCGATTCTCTGTTTTTTCGTTTTTTACAGCTACAGTCCGGTTTCACCGGATGAGGGGTGGTTTTATCATCTTATAGAGAAACCGGAACAAGCGGCAGTCGCAAACGCCGGTTCGGCGATGCTCACCACAGGCGGGGAAGAAGGAGAACACGATTCTTCTCACAGTTATGCACTGATTATGTCGCTGATTATTGCATTCACGGGAATAATTATATCATACAAGACCTACTACTCAGGAAAAATATCGGCAGTTGAATGGGGAAACATGTACCCAAGATTGTACAGGTGCATGTTCAATAAATGGTACGTAGACGAATTTTACAGTGCGACAATCATCCGGTTCACCCTGGGGTGGAGCGCCTTCTGCGGCTGGTTTGACGATAATATCATTGACAGAGTCGTAAACCGTACTGCACGTGTCACCGTAGTGATATCCTGGTTTAATGGAAAATTTGACAATATCATTGTTGACGGTTTAGTAAACGGCATTGCCAACACCACCCAATTATTAGGCTGGTTTACAAGGCAGGTGCAAACCGGTAAAATCCAGCAATACCTTGTGGGTCTCCTGATTGCTCTTGTTTTAATCATAATTTTAAGAACAATGTAAGGCGTACATTGAATATGATCATTCCTTTCGCAAACAGAATTGACAGATCAAACGCCAGCCATTTTAAGGAGAAATGTGCATGGGTTACTTAACGCTAATAACATTTATTCCCCTTGCCGGTGCGGCAATAATTACATTAGTACCAAAGGGAAAATCAGGGCTGATAAAACAGATATCCGTTGCAGCTACAGGTATTACCTTGTTGTTGACTATTTTAATGCTGTTTCAGTTCAATACCGACATGCCGGGAATAAATGATGAGGCAAGCTTTCAATTTGTTGAGCATACCACGTGGATAGAAATGTTTAATATCGACTACTTTATGGGAGTAGACGGTTTGAGCTTTCCGATGGTGCTTTTGACAGCTTTGCTATGTTTTCTCGGGGTATTTGCTTCCTGGAAGGTCGAGCGCGCACATA
>JADFON010000052.1 GCA_022562855.1 Candidatus Zhuqueibacterota bacterium
GAATAATCTGGCAACCATAATGGCTCCGGGAAGCGGACGTTAGAGACACATAATTTAGTTCAATTTAGTTTTAAAGAGAGCGTTGCAAAACCCTAAAACAGCGTAGTTCGGGTCGTCCCTGACCCGAACATCTGTGCTCAAAGCGGGGTCAGAGACGACCCCGTATACAGATTATTGGGCTTTTTTTGGCAATTATGCAACAGTCTCATATGTTCTAAATATGTTCTTATTGATGTTATTTGCTTATGGAGCAATTTGATGTCGGGTATTAAATGTGGAATTGAGAAAAACAGACTGCCATCCGTATTTATTTGGGTGATCGTTTTGTTATTGAATGGATGTACAACGGCGGTCGAAAACGACCACGATGCCATATTAGATTCGTACGTGCAGACTATGCGTGCCTTCTCGCGTGAGGACCTTCGCGGCGTAATGAGAACCATATCCAAGGAATTTCACTCTAAAGAAGAAAATCAGACTAATTATGATGAAGTGTTTCAGTTCCGAAGACTTTTCATACTTAACAACAGTAATGTATCTGTAAATTTTACAGAAATCAACATCAATATAGATGAATTTACCGCCACAGTATCACTAAAAGTCAACATCAGAACCGATCAAATGGTCAACGAATGGGAGGAAATCGACACATTGCAAAAAAGAAACGGTAAATGGGAGATCGTTTCGTGGAATAGGTTGGAAAGCAGGTAACTTTAATGCTCAGATATTTTTCTCATAACCAGCACTTGAAAGATATATTTGATTTTCCGGTCGCTAAAGTGTGTATCGATGCGGGGTTCACTTGCCCAAACAGGGACGGATCAAAAGGATACGGCGGTTGTATTTATTGTAACGATAAAGGATCGGGAGCGCCTTATATAAAGAAAGATTTATCATGGATAGAGCAATATGAAAATAGCAGAAACCTGCTCTTGAAACGGAATCCGGATACAAAATTCATTATATATTTCCAGGCGTTTTCAAATACCTATGCACCGATAGACTATTTGGAGAATTTATATACCTCGGCATTAGCTTTAAAGGATGTAGTGGGTATTTCCATAGGCACTAGACCGGATTGTGTTACTTCTGGTATTTTGGATTTATTGAGAGATTTGTCAAAAGATACTTATCTTCTTCTTGAGTATGGTTTGGAATCGATTCATAATAAAACCCTTGAATTCATTAACAGGCAGCATACTTATGGAGATTTATTGGCGGCATATGGTGAAGCAAAAAATAGAAATATTAATGTATGCCTTCATATTATTAACGGATTACCCGGTGAATCCGCGACCGATATTTTAGAAACGGCTAAAACTGTAGGTCAATTAGAACCGGACGGGATAAAAATACACTCTCTCTACATAGAGACCGGTACACAATTGTACAATTACTACCGTAAAAATCCATGGCATATATTCACGGAAGAGGAGTATGTCGAGATTGCCGCCCGTTGTATAGAATTAATGCCGCAAACGACTGTAATACACCGGTTGATAGGGGAGGCAATCCCTGATAGATTAGTCGTACCTGAGTGGTCAAAGAACAAACATAAAGTTCTAAATTCTATCAATAAAAAACTTTGTGAATGGAAATCACGTCAAGGAGCTAAATTCATTCCGGCACGCAGTTTTAAATACAAAGAATTGGAAATAGAACATGTCTGAGCAACCAAAAGGTTCGGTTCTGATTGGTTTTCTGTGGATGTTTTTTCTTTCTATACTTTTGGTCTGGCTCCCGGTTATAGGGCAATTTATTGCAGGATTTGTAGGAGGGAAAAGAGCCGGGGGTGTTGGAAGTGCGCTTTTGGCATTTTTTTTTACCGGCAATAGTTTTTTCACTGCTCTTTATATGGATATTTCCGTTAATTCCGGTTATTGGGATATCTTTGGCAGTTTTATTAGTGTTTTTTAATTTTTCTTTGTTTTGCGGTGCAATAGTCGGGGGAGCGTTAAATTCGTAATTTTCTTCAAATGTAACCTAACTGTAATATATTATTTGAATATTGGAATGGGGCGCGATTTATTGTTCCCCTGATTTTTTAGACAGGACTTAACTACTTTCTACAATACAACTAAATTCTCCCCGCTCAAGGTTGCATTTTTTATTCTGAGACGGGGTTTTCTCTTGAAGAATTGGATTTTTTCTTATATATTCAATTCAATATTTTTCATTTTACTCTAACTTTGGAGGAACATTGTTATCTTTTCTTTTTGCATGGATTGCTTCTTCTAATCAAGATGCGAATCCATTAGTCGTAATGATGCCCCTGTTTCTAATAGTATTGATTTTCTATTTTCTGATGATCCGCCCCCAGGCAAAGAGGCAAAAAGCGCAACGAGCCATGCTTGAAAACCTGCAAAAAGGAGACGATGTAATTGCGGCAGGCGGGATCAAGGGAAAAATATCAGGAATAAAAGAGAAGGAAGATATTATAATCTTGAAAATTGATAACGACGTAAAAATTGAAATATTAAAATCTTCGGTTTCGACTGTCCTCAATAAAGAATAAAATGGCAATAAGGCAAATATTGATATATGGTGACCCAGGGTTGCACGAAAAAGCCGAAACAGTCGACGATTTGAATGACGATATACAAGAACTAATAGACGATATGTTTCAGACTATGTTTGAAGCCAAAGGAGTAGGTCTTGCCGCAACTCAAATAGGCGTCAATAAATCTGTCGTAGTTATCGATATGGTTGAGGATGAAGATATCCATGAAATGGGAACAATGCTTTCAATGGTAAACATGGAAATCCACGACAAAACGGGAATGACATTATTTGAAGAAGGCTGTCTTTCAATACCCGGAGTTACAGCCGATATCGACCGACCGGAGGCAATAACCGTCAAATTCGTGAACAGAAAAGGCGATTGGGAAGAATTTAGCTGCGACGGTCTATTGGCGCGGATAATTCAGCACGAATACGATCATTTACAGGGAATATTATTTGTTCAGCATTTGAGCGCCTCAGAGAAAAAAAAGCTTCTCCCTCAACTCCGGAAGCTCGCAAAAGGTGTAGAAGCATGAGAGTCGTCTTTATGGGCACACCAGAATTTGCGGTTCCCAGTTTAACACTAATAGAAAAATCAAGTAAACACAATATAATAAGCGTAGTTACTTCTGCCGATAAACCACAGGGAAGAGGACGCAGGATAACACCTTCCCCTGTTAAATCCTGTGCATTGCTATCAGGTCATTCTTTTCTCCAGCCAAAAAGTCTAAAAGATCCGCATTTCTATCAAAAAATTCAATTTCTGAAGCCTGATGTATTTGTTGTGGTAGCCTTCCGTATTTTGCCTGAAGAATTGTTTTCTATACCTGAATATGGCGCGATTAATCTACATGCGTCATTGTTGCCGCAATACAGGGGCGCTGCTCCGATACAATGGGCAATTATGAACGGCGAAAGAAAAACCGGTCTTACAACTTTTCAAATAGACAGTGGTGTCGATACCGGTAGGATAATGTTGCAGGAAGAGATAGATATAAAGCCCGGAGAAACAGCGGGTGACTTATCACTGAGAATGGCAGATTCCGGTGCACGTTTACTAATTAAAACGCTCGATAAACTTGAAGACGGAACGCTTGTCCCTGTAGACCAGTCTACCGGAGTGAGTTCGAAGGCGCCGAAAATTACACCCGATATGCTTGAAATTGATTGGAATTTTCCAGCCAGTGCGATTGTCAACAAAATTCTCGGATTATCTCCAGAACCTACTGCATACTTTCTGTATAAAGAAATGCGAATCAAGGTATTCAAGGCAAAAGAAATTTTTGGTTCTGGTTCGGAGGGAAAGTTTCCCGGGACCATTGCCTGTGCAGACACTGATGAGGGGCTAATTATTAGGGCAAAAAATAATGCCGTTCAGATATTGGAAGTACAGCGGGAAGGCAAGAACCGGATGTCCGCAGAAGATTTATTGCGCGGATTGGACATAAATGCAGGGGAAGTAATTCAACAAAATAAATAATAGAATGACAGGTGAAGACTTACGCGCAACAGCCGCCAATTATTTGAACCGCATATTTTACAAGAATGCCTACCACAATATTCTGATCTCCAAGATTAACACAAACCCGGATTTAACTTCACGGGACAGAGCCTACCTGACGGAGACAATTACCGGTGTAGTTGTCCTTCGGAAAAAACTCGAATGGATAATTTCCGCTTATTCCACTAAACCGATTAAAAAATTGGAACGGAATATATTGACCTTTCTTCTGATTGGCGTATATAATTTACTGGAAGATTCATATGTGCCGGAACATGCAGCTATCAACGAGGTCGTCGGAGCGGTGAAAATCCGAAGTAGCAAGAAAACAGCCGGTTTTGTTAATGGAATATTGCGGACTGTACAGAGAGAATCGTCAAATGTTTGCTTCCCGGCTCTCAAAAAAGATCCTGTTCTTAGTCTGTCCGTTCGGTATTCTCATCCGGAATGGATAGTGAAAAGGTGGCTAAGTAGATATGGTATAGAAAATACTGAGTTTTTGTGTGAATGGAACAATAAAAAAAAACCTGTCACAATCCGGGTGAACAAATCAAAAAAAGATTATAAAGATTTCATAAGTCATCTTAAACAAGAGAAATTTCTCTTACAAGCAAATGATATTATCCCGTACATGTTTCAGGTTAATAATGCATCATTATTATTTGATTCGCCGTGGTTTGAAAACGGTTTTTTTTCGGTGCAGTCTATTTCATCGGCATTAGCGGTATTAGAGTTGAATCCTCAACCAGGCGAAACAGTTATTGATTTATGCGCGGCGCCTGGCGGTAAAACTACATTTATGGCTGAGTTAATGCAGGGCAAAGGAACAATCACGGCAATCGATATCAATAAGAACAGGCTCAATCTTCTGAGAACCAACCTCAAAAGACTCAAATTTTCTTCCGTTACGATTAAATGCCTCGATGCAGCAAAAATTGATCATCTAAACGCGGATAAGATATTAGTAGACGTTCCATGTAGTGGGTTTGGGACATTACCTCAAAAACCGGATATTCGATGGAAACGTAATCTTACCGATATTTTTGATTTAGCGAAATTACAGTATCAAATTTTAACGTCGGCAGCAAAGATTGTTAATCCCAATGGAACTATTTTGTACAGTACTTGTACAATAGAACCGGAAGAAAACGAACAAATAATTGAAAAATTCTTGAGAAAAAATCATAATTTTGAGCTTTTGCCCGTGGAAATACTAAAAAGCGATATCGATGTTCTTGAGAATAGAGTTCTTACAGTGCTGCCTTTTGCACATAACCTGGATGGTTCTTTTATTGCTAAACTCAGGAAAATTGAGTAAATTTGCAATGTGCATTCTAATATAACCTGCAAGCTTTGACTTATTAAAAACAAAAATAAATAAAATGCCGGAATATTTCACATCAAAATATTCAAAGTTCACTAAGTATATTAAATACTTTCTTGTGATATCCTCATCTTTTTTTATACTATTCCTTATAATGGACAAAATTGTTATGCCCTTATATGTCCGTCTTGGTGATGAAATCGAGGTTCCGGATGTTACAGAAAAAACGGACGTTGAAGCTGTTTTAGAACTAAGAAGATATGGTTTTGAGGCAGAGATAACCGTCCAAAAATATGATCCCTACCACGCTAAAAACATTATTCTCTCGCAAATACCCGAACCCTATACAAGAGTCAAAAAGGGACGTAAAGTTGTCTTGACGCGCAGTCTTGGCGAAAGGAATGTTATAGTACCGAATCTCATAAGTTTGTCAGTACGGAATGCTGAGCTTGAATTATCGAGAAACAACCTGAGGAAGGGGGAAATATTTTACAATCCTTCCGCAGAGTTCCCGGAAGGAGTTATAATAAGTCAATCATATGAAGCGGGAATGGTCGTGAGGGGAGCAACCGTAATTGACATAACTGTCAGCGAAGGTCCGGTTTCTCAAAAAAGTATTGTGCCGTCTTTACAAGAAAAAACCTTAGATAACGCCACAAGAATATCCCGGGATAACAAACTCAAATTAGTTGTTATTGATGCCCTGATCAATAATGACTATCTTCCCAATACTATATTAATTCAGTATCCCCAACCTGGGGATACACTATCCTCAGGCGATTCTGTTCTTGTTGTAATTAGTAAAATAGATAGTATTGCCAGAAAAATTCCATAGACCATACCATAAATATTACTGATAAATGAGAGATAAAATAATAATATCCCCTTCTGTAATGTCTGCCGATTTTTCAATTCTCAAAGAGGAAATTCATTCTCTTGAAGAGGGTGGGGCAGACTGGCTGCACATCGATGTCATGGACGGTCATTTTGTACCCAATATAACCTTTGGTCCAAAAATTGTCCGGACGATTAACAACCTTACCGATTTAACTCTCGATGTTCATTTGATGATCGAGAATCCAGAAAATTACCTTGAGGATTTTCGAAATGCCGGAGCCGATATTATAACCGTACACCAGGAAGCATGTCCGCAAATCCACAGCACTATAAAACGTATTCAAGAGCTTGGTGCAAAGGCAGGAGTGTCTATAAATCCCGGTACGCCTGTGGAATCCATACAGGAAATACTTGGAGATGTCGATCTGATCTTGATAATGTCGGTCAACCCTGGATTTGGCGGACAGAAATTTATTTCCTCTTCCGTAAAAAAGGTAGAAACTATATCGGGATTATTAAATTCTATCCATGCTGATCCTTATCTGGAAATTGATGGAGGTATCGACGAAACTAATGCTGGAATTGTGACAAAAGCCGGGTGTAATGTCCTTGTAGCCGGTACCGGTGTTTTCAAGAATCCAAATCGATCTGAAGGAGTCAAAAATCTACGGGCAGCTGCGCTTTCAAAATGAACATTAAGCAAGAATTAAAACGTAAGGGAATGCATCAACTTGCACTTGCCATCCCAATTGGTTACACATATCTGCCCAAAACTATTTCGCTACAAATTCTTATTTCTATTGCGGTCATCGTAACAATAGTAGATGTCGGTAGATTTAAACTGCCATGGCTAAGAGAAATCTTTTCAAGGCTCTTTAACGCCATGTTAAGAGAGCATGAATCACGGCGGTTTACAGGTTCGACATACTTGCTTTGGGGTTCTGTCCTGATCATTTGGTTATTCCCAAAAGATATAGTTCTTCTCATACTTTATTATTTGATTATCTCTGATTCCGTAGCCGCATTAATCGGTAAATTATTTGGTAAACATAAAATATTTGATAAATCCGTTGAAGGAACTGCAGCATTTCTTGTTTCTGCATCCGTCATAATGCTGTTTTTCCCTGGAATCCCTCTCATACAACGAATATCTGCCGCTTTGTCGGCAGCAATTATTGAATTGCTGCCGATTCCGGTTGACGACAATTTTTTGATACCCGTAGCAACTTGTTCATTTATGATGCTATTTTAAGAAATGATTTAACCAACATTTCGTTAATACGAAAACTGATTTGTTTAAACGGCACATAAAATTAGCTAAAAATAGGCACAATTACTCTGCTAAAAAAAAACTTGACAAAGGAAATATATATACCTACATTCTGAATAATTCGTAAATATTCAACTCATTTGTACTATTAAACACTGGTAAAATTTCTGGTGTAGTAGTAGGAGGTAGGTAGCAAAATGGCAAAAGGGAAAGTAAAATGGTTCAATGAAAGTAAAGGTTACGGGTTTATTCAGCAAGAGGATGGAGCCGAGATATTTGTTCATTATTCAGCAATAGGGGGCGATGGTTTTAAGACTTTGACCGAGGGAGATGAAGTTGAATTTGAAGCTGTTTCAACTGACAAAGGATTGCAGGCATCCAATGTAAAAATATTGTAAGGTGTTTTTTTTTACAGAAAATTCCCCGATCGACGTATCGGGGTTTTTTTTAGCATGTACTTGAGGGATCCGATGGATTTTAACTTTACAAAAAGCGATATTAAGAAAATCTCAAAGACATTAGGCGTAGAACCTGTTGAAGAAGGTGAAAAAATAAGATACGTTCTTAAGAATAACACGGGCGAGAGAAAGCTCTCTCTGGAAATTTACAAGCAGATTCCTATTGGAAATGATAGGGGTAATTTGATAGCGGTTTATACGGATAACACCCATCTCCAACTTCAGTATTGTTTAGGATTTGTAGCAAGTGATTCGCTGGGCGAGGTGACATTTATTGCAGAAAACGGCGATAAACTTTGCGGACTTACCATTGAAAAGCAAGCTGCATGTTCACTGTACGCTAACGTAGACAAAAAGCTGCTTTCAGGAGATTTCACCACTTTAGGCCCGGAAGTTATGCTGTCCGGTATAGGTCTATCGTTGGTAGAAGAACTTTTATAGTAGGTTTTACCGTTTCATATTGTGAACTTTCTAATGATGGAAAAATGGAGTTAAGGGATGTAAATAAAAATGATGATGAAAGATTGTTTGAAGAGCTTTGTTTCTGTATTTTAACTGCTAACACATCTGCAGAAATGGGAATGAAAGCAATAGATGCCATAAGGAATTTATTGATTAATGGTGTACAAGAAGAGATGACTAAAAAGCTAGAAGGAATTTACCGCTTTAATGTCTTAAGACCTTCCTATATTAT
>JADFON010000053.1 GCA_022562855.1 Candidatus Zhuqueibacterota bacterium
CTTATCATCAGCAACATAATAAATGACCTTGTCAATCTTTACTACTTTTTTTAGATCTTCTGCCTGCTGAACATTTCTTGGATAACCGTCAAGAATAATTCCATTTTTTGCACTTTTTTCTTTTAACTTTTCTTTTAATAAATCTAAGACTTGATCATCTGAAATAAGTTTTCCAGAATCAATTATTTTTTTCATATTTTCATCTGTCTTGCTTTTATCTCTGATTAAATCTCCTGTAGATATGTGTGGAATCTCTAATTTTTCAGATAATATCTCTGCATAAGTCCCTTTTCCAACTCCGGGTGCTCCTAATAATACAATATTCATTTTAATGCTTCCTCTATATTATTATATAAATCACTATTAAAAATAGGTTTTTCCAAGAAATAACATCCTAAATCTTTCCATTGTTTTCTATATTCTGATATTCCAGACATACCAATAAATGGAGTTGATATATTATCTTTATTTAATCTAGCTTTTAATTCCAATCCACCTGTATTGGGCATTACAGTATCACAAATCACAACAGAAATGTTTTCATCTTTAATTAACTGATATGCGTCATTGGTATTATTACTTATTAAAATTTCATAATCTTCATTAAGTTTTAGATCTTTTTTAAAAGCTTTTAAATTATTCTCATCATCATCTACAAATAATATTTTAGGCTTCATTGGGTATGTTTCTCATGCACTGTTTTGTAATTAAATAATTCACTAACGCTAAACCATAACTTGATTTCTTCTATTGCTTCTTTTTTAGTTGCAGAAGCATGAATTAAATTTCCAACTTTTTTATTTTTTTTATTTGCATAAATCTTTGATATATGGCTAAAATCTCCCCTGATAGTTCCAGGCAGAGCTTCATTTGGATATGTACTGCCAGTTATCTTTCTTACATTTTCAACTGCATTAACTCCTTCTAAAACAATAGCAATAACAGGACCTTCTTTGATGTAATCCACAAGATTATTTAATATTCTTTTTCCATATCTCTTGCCAATATCACTGTAATGCTTTTCAGCAAATTTTTTATCAATCCAATCCATCTTCATTCCTACTATCTTTAATCCAGCATCTTCAAATCTAGATATGATCTTTCCAGATAATCCTCTTTGAACACCATCTGGCTTGACTAAAATCAATGTTCTTTCAATCACTTTTTTTTCACTCTTAATTTTCTAAATGTTCGAGTCCATTTTGTTGTTCTTGGAACTCTTCCTAGTTTTAATAGATTTTTTTCACATTTTCTAGAGCAAAAATTCAAGATCTTTCCATCTTTTTTAACAAACATAAGTCCAGTTCCTTTTTCAATACTTTCACCACAAAAGTTACATAAGACCATTATACTGCTCCTCTTCCTCCTTTACTTAGTTGTTTAGCTTCAATCTCTGTCTCTCTTAGCATTAAGATATCTCCTAACTGAACAGGGCCTTTGACATTTCTTCTTATTATTTTATTTTGGTCTCTTCCTTCTAAAACTTTACATCTAACTTGCATCGCTTCTCCTCTAGCTCCTGTTCTTCCAACTAACTCTTCCACTCTTGCCTGTACTGCATGAGAAAATCTAATTTGCCCTTTAACTTCTACCTTTGCTTCCTCTTTCTTTTTTCTTGTCAGCTTTTGCTTTGCCATGTTACTTTAGTTTTTCAACTATTTCTTTTAGGGTTTTTTTAGCATCTCCTTCTGTTACAATAGCAACGGCGCTTGTTATACTCGGCGGAATAAAAAACATTGCCCGTGTGACACAGGTAGTTGTACCTTTTATGATCGTGTTTTATATGTTTGGTGCATTGGCGGTGATTGTAATGAATATTAGCGCGGTGCCGGAAGCTTTTGCACTCGTATTTAAGCATGCGTTCACTCCGACTGCTGCAAGCGGCGGATTTGCGGGCGCCGTTGTCATGCAAACTGCGCGGTACGGAGTGGCACGAGGAGTTTTTTCTAATGAAAGCGGGTTGGGAAGTTCGCCCATAGCTGCCGCGGCAGCGAAAACAAAAAACCCGGTCGACCAGGCTTTAGTTTCTATGACGCAAACCTTTATCGATACCTTAGTCGTTTGTACGTTCACCGGGATCGTTATAATCTCATCCGGTCTATGGAATGGAGGAGAGACCGGTGCACCCTTGACAACTTCGGCATTTGCAGAGGGTCTGCCCGGACAGTGGGGCGGCACGATTGTCGTAATTGCATTAATCTTTTTTGCCTATTCCACTATCCTCGGGTGGAGCTACTACGGTGAAAAGGCAATCGAATTTTTATTCAAAGAAAAAGCTGTCAAACCCTACAGAATCCTGTTTTGTTTCTTTGTTGGAATAGGTGCGGTTTCACAGTTGGAATTAGTATGGGATATTGCTGACGTTTTTAACGGGCTTATGGCTGTTCCGAATCTAATCGGTCTGATTTTATTACGAAAAATTATAGTCAGTGAAACGGAGAAATATTATTATTCGGAAAACCGAAAATAGAATTACACAACCGTCACGAGTTTAGGACAAAGCAAGTAGGTTAATAAATGATGAAAATTGAAGCGTTAAGCAGTCAAAAAGATTTTCCTGCGTCCGGTAAATCGACATATTTAAATACTGCGTCGGTATGTTTGATGTATAAACCGGCAGAACAGGCGATTAATGCCTGGTTCAGGGATCTAACGGAATTCGGGACAAAAAACTTTGACGAAAAAGCGGAACAGGAAATCTTTAACGGTTTGCACATAGCTTTTGCTTCCCTCATTGGGGCAGAACCCGGGGATATTGCCGTAGGTTCGAGTTTTACAGAATTGCTTGCATCCCTTGCATGGGCAATTGCTCCGGGAGAAAATAAAAATATTGTTTCCACTGATGTTGTGTTTCCAAGTACATTTTACCCATGGTTGCGTGTCGCACGCCATACAAAATGCGAAATCCGGTTTGCGGTCGGCAGGAATTACACTATAGACCAGGATGAATTAATTCAGCTTATCGACTCCGATACAGAAGTTGTCTGCGTATCTCATGTAGAATTTGGAAACGGTCAAGTGTATGACCTCGGCTGTATCGCCGAAGCCGCCCATAAGCACAATGCACTCCTTGTAGTTGATGCGACACAATCCGCCGGCGCTGTTCCCATCGACGTCCATAAATGCGGCGCTGATGTGATTATTACTGGTGCATACAAGTGGTTGTGCGGTCCGTTCGGGGTTGCGGTTATGTATATAGCGCCTCACCTTCAAACAAAACTCGATCCCGGTTTGGTCGGTTTCAGAAGCCACAAAGATATGTGGGATTTTAACATAAAAGGTCTCGAATACCCTGTTGATGCAAGCAGGTTTGAATTCAGCACCATGGCATACGGCTGTGCGCTTGGTTTGACGGAGTCGGTGAATTACCTTCTCGAAAAGGGTGTGGAAAAAATATATGCTCACAACCTGGCAATAGCGGATTTGTTAATCGAAGGTCTTGACAGCCTGAATGCTGAGATCATTTCTCCGGCAAAAAAAGAAGAGAGATCGTCGATAGTGAGCGCCCGAATCCCTGGAACAAATCCAAAAGAAATCGCAAAAAAATTGAGTGACGCCGGTATCATTATTTCTCAGCGTAATGACTTTATCCGGTTTTCGCCGCATCTTTATAACGATTCCGACGATATCGAAAGAGTCTTTGAAGAACTGCAGCGGATAATATAGGAAGCGTTACAAATTTGATATTAAATAGAAGGATAAGTGAAAAATGATATGGAATTTTCTCGAAAAATATCGTGACATCGGTCTTCTTGTCATCCGTTTCGGATTCGGGTTTGGCTTTTTTTGGTTTCATGGAAAGGCAAAGCTTATGGGAGGTCCGGAAAGATGGGCACAAATTGGCGATACAATGCAATTGTTAGGGATTGATTTCTGGCACACATTCTTCGGATTTCTTGCGGCGTTTTCCGAATCGATAGGCGGCTTATTGATTGCGACCGGGTTCCTGTTTCGTCCTGCTGCAGCAATGCTCGGTTTTACGATGCTTATGGCATTGATGTCACACTTGATATCGGGTCAAGGTAATCCAGGTCATGCGTTTAAAAACTTATTCGCTTTAACCGGACTAATCATAATCGGACCGGGGAAATACAGCCTGGATTTTCTAATAAAACGTAAATTGGATACGATTAATCAGTAAAATAATTTTGAGTTTTAATTTTAACTCAAATTGGACATAAAGTTAATCAATGTTCCTGAATATTTGATTTGATTTTGATATAAAACATTCCTATTTTATGGTGCGATTTTTGGATTTTGGATATACATCGTGGTCCACATCAGGATAATCAAATTTCTTAACGGCGACAACAATTCAACATCAAATATTAGCTGTGCTAAGCGGGGAGTTAGCGGTGCCCTGTAACCTGCAATCCGCTTTAGCAGGGCTGAATTCCCTCTCGAGGTCAGGAGAGCATTTTTGTGTGATTCGGTAAGCGGTGTTGATGGCGCGAGTCTTGCGAAGATAGGACTGCCCAAACCCGTCAGGACCGGAAGGTAGCAGCGGTAAGCATCACCCTATTCTGCCGCGAGGGAGCTTGGCTGGAGTTGGCTGCCGATTCTGCAATTGTGTTTCTCGGATCGGAAGCGGGTGCACAGCTTTATTTTTAAATTTCTTGAAATATGGCATACCAGGTATTAGCCAGAAAATGGCGTCCACTCACTTTTGAAGATGTTGTCAACCAAGACCACGTAAAAAACACCCTCAGCAACGCCATATCCCAAAGCAGAATAGCACACTCGTATATCTTTGCCGGTCCCCGTGGAGTAGGAAAAACTACTATCGCAAGAATTTTTGCCCGGGCTGTCAATTGCGAGAATGGTCCTACCCCGACTCCCTGTAACAAATGCACGCCCTGTGTGGAAATAATCGAAGATCGAAGTATGGACGTTATGGAAATAGACGGGGCGTCAAACCGCGGTATCGAAGACATTCGCAACATAAGGGAAAACGTAAAATATTCACCCGTTCATGGTAAGTACAGGATCTATATAATAGACGAAGTACACATGCTTACGCGTGAGGCGTTCAATGCGCTTCTTAAAACCCTTGAAGAACCTCCTCCTCACGTTTTGTTTATGTTCGCCACAACAGAGTTTCAGAAAATTCCCGCAACGATTGTTTCCCGCTGTCAGAGATTCGATTTCAAACGGATACCGGTGACGGAAATTGTCAAACAATTGAAGAAAATATCCGATGCGGAAAAGATTACTATCGAAGAAGAATCTATGTTTTTACTGGCAAGACGTTCCGAAGGCAGTATGCGCGATGCGGAAAGCCTTTTTGATCAGCTCATATCGTTTTGCGGTACTACAATCGACAAAGAGGACGTGTTTGACGTAATCGGAATGATACGGGAAGAGATATATTTCTCATGCTCCGAAGCGGTTATTAATAAAAAATTGGCTGAAGCCTTCGCTCTCGCACAGAGCATATTTGACGAAGGGTACGATCCCGGTGAATATCTAAATGGACTTCTTGAGCATTTTAGAAACATTCTTGTGGCGCTTATTGCGGGTAACGCCGAATCCATTGAAACCTCTGAGTACTTTCAAAAGAAATATTTCGAAGCGTCCGAACATTTTTCGGCAATGGACATAATACGGATAATAAACACGATATCCGATGCCGAATACCAGATCAAAAAAAGCTCACAATCTCATTTACGGCTGGAACTCCTTCTCGCTAAACTTATTTCAATGGATAAATCGGTCAGCATCGACCGGGTTCTTAGTTCACTGAGAACAAGCAAAAGTCCTGACTCAGTTCTTAGTGCGGCTGATCGAGATAAAAAAACAACCGAAAGCAGCCATGTCCAGGAGAAACAACCGGAATATGTTTCTGAGGAAACCGGTTCAAATACAAATGCCAATAATGAATCCACCCATGAGTTTGATATAAAGAGCGGTAACGGCAATGGAAGTAATGCCGAATTATCTGCGAAGTCAGCCGATGAAATATCGACAGGTCTTTCCATAGAAGAAATCAAAGCCCGTTGGGATGGATTTGTTGATTCAGTGATTAAGGAAAGTGCGGTAACCGGTTCATTTCTGAAGGTGGGTACTCCGGTTTCTTTTGACGACAGGAAAATCGGAATATCATTTCCCTATGAAAACGGGTTTCAGATTAGTTCGATCGAACGCAACCGGAATAAGCTCAATAAGAATCTTGAGAAGTGGTTTGGAACAAAAGTAGGATTTACTTGTATAAAACAGGAGTTGTCACAAATTGACAAAGAAAAGTCCATGAAATTGATGGAAAAAGCGGCTGTTGAAGACCATTTACAGAAAATGATAGACCGTGAGCCAATTATTAAATCAATAATAGATACATTCGGAGGCGAGTCGATCACCTGGTCGTCGCAATCTTAGTCCGTTTGGATTTCAACCTGGTAACCGTTTATAGGATACAATTCAGAAAAAAGATGAGGTAAAAAATGAGACCGAATATGGCGTCATTATTAAAACAAGCACAAAAAATGCAAGAACAACTGAGCAAAGCCCAGGAAGAACTGGATAGCATTAAGGCAGAAGGAACCTCCGGCGGCGGTATGATAAAGGTGGTTGCTAACGGAAAACAAGAAATCGAGTCGGTAAAGATAGATCCTGAAGTTATCGACAAAGACGATCCTGAAATGCTGGAAGATTTAGTTCTTGCAGCAGTTAACCAGGCAATAGAAAAAGCCGGTGAAATGGCAAAAGAACATATGAATAGTATGACCGGCGGAATGCTGGGAGGTCTTCCCGGCGGACTGAAATTACCCGGTATATAGAAATTCTTAAAGGAATTTAATTGGTCTTTTTTGATCATTTTCGTAAAAAGATTGATGCTGTCGAAGGTGTTCCTCCCGTCCCGCCAAGGGATGGCTCACGCCATAAGGGACTGCTTTTTCGCAGTGCCTTTGGCAACTGTTTCCGGTTCTAAGCGCTGTCGTTGTAACAGATTATATCTTAAGTTACAGTAAAAAGGATACGGAAAGTTTTAAATATTATTCCCAGTCTGCCCTTTCACGCAGTGATCACAATGTGGCGGAACGTAAGTGGGTGTTGCACAAGTGCTAAAAAAGCCAAAAAAACTCGTATGCGGGGTCGTCTCTGACCCCGCAGTGAGCACAAATGTTCGGGTCAGGGACGACCCGAACTACGGAGTTCTAAGGTTGAGCAACACTCGCGAAAGTGGGATTCCCTGCATATAATCTGATGAACCACACTCCAAAAAGCCTCGAAAAACTCATAAAAGAGTTTACAAAACTACCCGGGATCGGAAGAAAGACCGCCCAGAGGCTCGCCTTTCACGTTCTCAAAAAACC
Organism: Candidatus Zhuqueibacterota bacterium; assembly: GCA_022562855.1. Classification (GTDB taxonomy): domain Bacteria; phylum SM23-31; class SM23-31; order SM23-31; family SM23-31; genus JADFON01. The sequence goes on from JADFON010000053.1 coordinate 7,311, forward strand.
ACGAGAAGACGCCGTTTCGTTTGCGCGGGCTTTGGTAGATGCAAAAGACACAATAAAGTTCTGCAAAAAGTGTTTTAATTTTTCTGAAGATGATTTATGTACGATTTGTGATAACGCAAGCCGCGACCCGGGCGTCATTTGCGTCGTGGAAAAGGCAAGCGACATTTCGATTCTGGAAAAACCCGGCAGGTTTAACGGGACCTATCATGTACTTGGCGGGCTGTTATCGCCATTGAGCCGTATCGGTCCTGAAAACCTTAATATAAAAGGTCTGTTAGAAAGGTTGAGTGAATCCATAACCGAAGTAATTATAGCGCTCAATCCGAGTGTCGAAGGTGAAGCGACCACACTTTACCTCGCAAAACTTATCAAACCTATTGTGCCCCTCATTTCGCGTCTCGCCCAGGGGCTTCCGGCAGGAAGCGAACTGGAATTCGCAGACGAACTCACCCTCTCACGCGCCCTCGAAGGGAGGGTGGAAATTGGCTGAAATTTCCAATTAGCGCCTTGTTGATATTTGTCGAATTACTTATATCCTCTTTGCATTATTTTCTTTCAAAAAAATATCTCGATTTTCTATCATGATTATGTATACCGGGTTATTCTAATTGCTTCTTACTATATTCCTTTTTATATTTATAAGCTAAAATATATTGGAGTACTGTATTTAATGGAAGCGTTGAAGATCCTCTGGGCGGATGACGAGATCGATCTGCTGAAGCCGCACATAATGTTCCTGGAGGATAGAGGATACAAGGTAACGTCGGTCACAAACGGCAACGATGCGGTTAGTTACGCACGGAAGTCCCAATACGACGTGATTATGCTCGATGAAATGATGCCCGGTAAGGATGGACTTACCGCTCTTGTCGAGATACGCGATTTCAATCCGCAAGTCCCCATAATTATGGTGACAAAAAATGAGGAAGAGAGTTTAATGGAGGAGGCGATCGGACAGAAAATTACCGATTACCTGACAAAACCGGTCAATCCGAGCCAGATTCTCCTAACGTTGAAAAAAGTATTCGACTCCAGAAAAATTGCGCAAGCCAAGCTGGCAAAAGATTATTCCAGGGAGTTTATGTCGATTTCCGAAACCATTACCGGCGACCTTTCTCCCAAGGAATGGATCGATATAAATCTCAAGATCATTGACTGGGAAATGGAGCTTGACAATTTTCCCGAACTTGGATTCCAGGATACTGTTTATGATTTACACCGGGATTGCAATGCAAACTTTAGCCGGTTTGTTGAGAGCAATTACCT
>JADFON010000054.1 GCA_022562855.1 Candidatus Zhuqueibacterota bacterium
TCCTGAAAACTATTTTTCCCGGCTTGAACATTTCTTGCATTTCTCAAAAAGCCTTCCCATTTGCTCCGTTTAACGGGACTATCTTTATATCGCGCTTGAAACTCATCCTGTATAAGTCCGCAAATATCGTCTAAATGAGTAAATCTCGAACCTTCTCCCGGCAGAAAATCCGGTTCCTGTGTCATTTGAGTGAATTTGTTCCAGGGACAGACTTCCTGGCAAATATCGCAGCCAAAAACCCAGTCTTCATTTTTCCCTGCCCACTCATCGGGAAAATCGCCTCTGAATTCGATTGTCCTGTACGAGATGCATTTATTACTGTCGACTACTTTGTTATCGAGAATAGCCTGTGTAGGACACGCATCGATGCACATTGTGCAGGTACCGCAATAATCCGGCATTTCCCGGTCATAGATCAACTCCTCGGTCAATAATATTTCAGCCAAAAACACGTATGAGCCAAAATCTCTTGTGATCAAGTTCGAGTGTTTGCCGATCCATCCTATTCCCGCGTAAGCCGCCCACACCTTGTCCAGCACCGGGGCGTCATCTACCGCAATTTTCGTTTCCGCACCAGGTGCAAGCTCTTTTATAAAATCACACAACGGCTGGAGTTTCTCACGTATCACGTTGTGATAGTCTCTTCCAACAGCATATCGCGAAACTTGTGCCGTCTCCGGCTTTCTCGGTGTGTCTTTACAGTAATAATTTAGCGCCAAAGCAATAATACTTTTTACACCGGGCAGGTATTTTTCAGGATCGGTCCTTTTTTCTTTAGTTCGTTCCATCCAGGACATCGTCCCATGGAATCCGTTTTTGAGCCAGTTCTCAAGAAAAGTCCCGTCGAGTTTCCGTGCTTTTGCGACACCCGCCTTTGCAAATCCAAGCTCAAAAGCCCTCGATTTGATCCGGTTTGTCAGAGTTAAAGTGTCTAACATATAAAAAAACGAAGCTCAAAAAGCTTCGCAGATATTTTTGTTCAGTATTCCAAAAATAAAATCAATTGTTTGAGGGAAAATTGTAGCAAAAATAAAGCATAATAGCAAGAAAAATGTCATCCTCTAAACCGTGTCTTTGTCATCGGGCGTTTCAAGATATATGCTTTTAAGAATAAACGTAAGATTGTCGATTCTCTCTCCCAACCGGCGGGTATAATAGGGAAACCATTCCTTTCCAAAAGGCACATATATTCTCAATCGGTATCCGTCTTTTATGATTTGCCGTTGAACGTCTCGGCGTATCCCGTAAATCATCTGGAACTCAAATTTCTCCGGCGAAACGTCATGTTTTTTAGCATACTCTTTTGCTTTATCCATCAAGCGGTTATCGTGGGTTGCGACAGCGGGAAAATTTCCGTCCTTCATGAGCAGTTCAAGACAATGGTCATAATTCAAATCAACCATTTTCTTCTTCTGAAATGCAATGATTTCCGGCTCTAAGTACGCGCCTTTACATAACCGGACTTTAGCGCCGATTTTATTCATTTCACGCACGTCGCTTTCTGTCCTGTACAGGTAACTTTGAAGAACGATACCAACACTCTCTCCATATTTCTTGTGCAGATACCGGAAAACCCCGAGTGTTTTTTCTGTACAGCCGGAACCCTCCATATCGATCCTCACAAAGACATTATTTTTTTCCGCAGCTTCGACTATCGCTTGCATGTTGTCCTTACATACTTTAAGTCCTTTATCGGGAATATTCAGACCCAATTGCGTTAGTTTCACCGATATATGAGAATCCACATTATTCGATTTGATCAATGCAAGAAGGTCTAAAATCGTATCTCTTGCTTTATGAGTATCCTCAATCGTTTTAACGTTTTCCCCGAGAAGATCCAATGACGCCGACATTCCCATTCCGTTAAGGTCTTTGATGGCAGTAATTGCATCTTCGGAAGTTTCACCCGCTATAAACCTCCGGGCAAATCCGGATGAATCTTTCATACCGTGCTTTGTCGCCAATTTTTTTATCGACCGGCTCTCAGCAACTATATACATTAGTCTGCGGGACAACTGCTGTATCATATGTACCTCAATGGTATTATTTGGCTCGGTTTTGTAAAACGCAATGTAACAAACTATGTAATTTAATAAAAATTACGCCAAATGCCAAACAAGAACTGCAGGATATTTTCAAGCTTCTATGTACAATAATTCCAAATATTGCAGCCGCCACCTTTCGCGGCAGTCTGCGTTTTCATTCACAGCCTCCGGACATTCTCAGGAATTGACCAAAAAAGGGTTAGTGCGTTTCTCAACACCAATGGTTGTTGGGGAACCGTGACCGCTAAAAACATTAATTTTTTCATCAAGCGTCATCAGTTTTTTATCGATCGCCTCAATCAACTGCTCGTAATCCCCACCGGGCAGATCGGTCCTTCCGATTGAACCTTCAAATAAAGTGTCGCCAACCAGTATATCCTTTTCACCAAGAAAGCAGATCCCTCCGGGTGAGTGACCCGGTGTGTGCAGGACCGATAATTTGATATCGTCAAACTCGATAATATCGCCTTCATTAAGATATTCTTCTACCTCCGGCACACCGCGTGTTTCCATCCCATACATCTGCGCCTGTTCATTGATGAGCTTCAACAAATCCATATCTCCTTCATGGATAAAAAACGGTATCCCAAGTTTGTCCTGCATCTCTTTCGCACCCGCAGTATGGTCTATGTGCCCATGCGTGTTGATTATCTTTGAAACCGTAACCCCCGCATCCTCTATTTCTCCGATTATCCTGTCAACTTCGTCTCCCGGGTCGATGATCACACCGTTGCGGGTTTTCTCAGAGGCGACAATATAACAATTCGATGCAAACGGGCTTACGGTTATTGATTTGATGAACATAATTTATTTCATTAAGGAATATTGATCTAACAAATATTATCCATTTTCTATATTTCCGTTATTACAACTTCAACGACACCGACACCCCGTCGCGGATAGGGATGATCGATGATATGACCTCCTTCTTACCAAAGATCATTTCGTTAAAGACTTTTACCGCTTTTGTGGTTTCATCCGGGTCCGGCTCCGCGACTTTTCCCTGCCAGAGTGTATTATCGGTTATCAGAAGACCGCCTGTCCTGAGTCTCGGAATAATCAAATCGTAGGCTTTTGGATATTCCTTTTTGTCTATATCCAAAAAGACAATGTCGAAAAATCCCTCCGTCTTTTCCATTGATTCAAGCGCATCGCCTTGTAAGTATCGTATCCGGTTACCTCCGTTTACCCTTTCAAAATAAGCCTTCGCACGGGCAATATTATCCGGCGACCGGTCGGTGCAGAAAATCTCCCCGTCCTCAGGGATCGCCCGCAGAAACCAGACAGCCGAATACCCGAATCCCGAACCAAGCTCAACTATACGTTTCGCGTTTATCGACTGCGCCAGCAGCATCAGCAGCCTTCCGACAACATGCCCCACTATCGGGAAATCGTTCGATTTCCCATACTCTTCCATCTCCCGGTACACAGGATCGTCAACCTCTGTAATACCGCTCAAATATTCTTCAATCTCCTCGTTGAGAATTTGCATATAAATTTCCCTGCCATTGTGTAAAAAGGTTGGTCAGTTGACCAATTTGAAAATTGATCACTTAACTGCGATTTAGTTTTTCACAAGACTCCGAAGTTTCTTAATATCCAGCTTAAAACTTTCATCTCCTCCCGGTGTTTCTAAGAGCATCGGTTTGCCTATAAGCCTCTCGTCGTTTACAAGGAATTCAAACGCCTTCAGCCCAATAAAACCTTTACCAATATTTTCATGCCGGTCGACACGCGTGCCAAGATCTTTTTTGGAGTCGTTCATATGGAAACCGAATACATTGTCGAGACCGATAATGTCGTCGAGTTTACTTATGGTTTCGTTATACGTTTTTTTAGTGCGGAGGTCATACCCCGCTGCAAATATATGAGCCGTGTCGACACACACACCGAGACGTTCAGTCTTCTCTACATTGTCCATGATTTCGCGTAGATGCTGAAACGTATACCCGATCCCGGTACCCTGACCCGCAGTAGTTTCAAGCAGAAGCTTGACCTTCGAATCCGGGTATTTTTCAATTGCAATATCTAACGATCCGGCGATAGCTTTTATCCCCCAATCTTCACCGTTGCCCTGATGGGCGCCAGGGTGAAAATTCAGAAATTCAGCCTGTAATTGGTCCGCCCTTTCGATTTCATCGGCAAAGCTCTCGTGTGATTTCCTGAGAATATCCGGGTTGACCGAACAAAGATTGATGAGGTACGAGTCATGGATCATTATTGGTCCGATGCCGGTTCTTTTCTTCTCTTCATGGTACAGCTTGACCTCTTCCGGATCAAACGGTTTCGGTCGCCACTGCTTCTGATTCTTCGAGAATATCTGAACAGTGTCACACCCTATATCCACCGCCCGCTCAAACGCCTTGCTGACCCCTCCGGCAACTGAAACATGACACCCGAATTTGTGTTTTTTCATTTTCTGACTTGCTGTTTCGATAGTTGTTGTTACAAATTTCTAACAATACGGAAATACGAATACAATATCAAGCCGAATCTATACTGAATCTCAGCCTGAACCACATATCACATACCTTTCCCCCTCTCATACCAAGCCTGTCCTGAATTTATTTCAGGAAGAGGGGAACAAAGGGGGTGAGTTCCGAATTCATACAAACAGCTATTGAATTAATCTTAAAAAATTAGTACATTTTTGCCAATTCCTTTTCCCCGCGCATGAGATTTTCTGTGTAAATCGTTTTTAATCTGTGTCCTTCTGCGTCTAAAGAATAAGATTATCGCCTACGCGGCGTCACGGGATAAAAATCTTATCATGGAGTAAATAAATGACAACAAAACGAAAACCGGCGACTCTTGCCATACACGGCACCGAAAGCAGAAGGGGGAAAAACGAACCGGTGTCCCCACCGATGTATCATTCATCTACCTACGTTCTCCAGGACTCTGAAACAGTCGAAGCTGCTATGTCTCCCGGTTCGGATAAGCGTTATATCTACCAGCGTTACGGCAATCCATCGCAGGACCTGCTTGAAAAACGGATGGCATTGCTCGAAGAAGCTGAGGATTCGATGTTTTTTGCATCGGGTATGGCAGCAATTACAACGGCTGTCCTTTCGGTAATGAATGCCGGCGATGAAGTCCTCTCGATACCGGCGCTTTATGGTCAGACGCTCAACTTCTTTAAAAAAGAACTTGCAAAGTTTTCTATGTCGGCACGCTTTGTTGCCATTGACGAACTCTACGATTTAAAGAACATAGTAAGCGGCAAAACAAAACTTATTTACTTCGAAACCCCCGCAAATCCAAACATGCAGGTAGTCGATATAGAGAGAGTTGTTGAACAGGCAAAAAAATTCGGTCTGAAAACAATGATCGACAACACGTACGCTTCTCCCATAAACCAGCGTCCAATCCCGCTTGGGACCGATTATGTTGTCCACAGCGCGACAAAATATCTCGGAGGACACAGCGACGTTCTTGCCGGTGTCATAGTCGGGGACAAAAATTTTATTGATACATGCCGAAAACGTTCTCACATGTACGGACCGGTAATCGACCCCTTCAACGTATTTCTTCTGTTGAGAAGTATGTCCACGCTCGAAGTCAGGGTAAAACGCCAGAACGAAAATGCCTTGAAATTAGCCGAGGCTCTCAAGAAACATCCGAACGTTGAAGTGGTAAATTACCCCGGTTTACCGGACGACCCCTACCACGAAACCGCAAAAAAACAAATGGACGGTTTCGGCGGTATGATAGCTGTGGACGTCAAGGGCGGCAAAAAAGAAGCGATGAAAGTTGCCGACAGTTTTGAAGTTATACTCAATGCCGTGAGCCTTGGCGGCGTCGAAACGCTTGCAAGCATCCCGGTAATCACATCGCATATCTGGCTGTCGCCCGATGAATTGAAAGAAGCAAAAGTGACGCCGTCAATGATCCGGATTTCCGTCGGTCTCGAAGACCCCGATGATCTTATCGAAGACTTTAACCAGGCGCTGGATAAGATATAGCACGGTTTCAGATATTAAATGGACAAAAGAACTTGAAAACAGAACGAGTTTTTTGAAAGGAATCGACATGCAGCTTCTGCACAAAAAATCACTACAGATTATTTCAGTTAAAATCATACTTTTAGTATTTTTATTCTTGTTTCAATTATCAAACGGCTCTGTTTTAGCGCAGGATATTAATGCCTATACACCTCCTCCCGACAATTCGGATTATCCGATTGTGCATCACCGGAACGTCAAAAACGTGATTTTGTTGATTGGCGACGGGATGGGATTTAATCAGATACTATCAGGACGTATCAAGTTTGTCGGCGCGATGAATAAATTGTACATGGATAAACTTCCCATTTCCGGCGTGCAGTTTACCCATGCAGACGACCAGCTCATTACTGATTCTGCCTCAAGCGCAACCGCGATTTCTTCCGGGTATAAAACCAAAAACGGGTTGATAGCCATGACCCCTGATAGTATGTCATTGCCCACATTATTGGAACTCTCGCAGGAAAAGAATAAAGCGGTCGGCTTGATAACGACCGTTCAGTCAACTCATGCAACAATGGCGTCGTTCGGAGCGCATATAATAAATAGAAATATGCAGGCAGCGATAGCCGAACAGTATGTCGAGAGCAATATTGATATAATTTTGGGAGGAGGAAGGTCATATTATCTTCCACAAAATATGCGGGGAAGCAACCGGAAAGACGACAGGGACATTCTTTGGGAATTCGCAGATAGAGGGTACACTGTTGCCTCAAATTACGCAGAACTTATGGCTGCCGATAACGAAAAACTCATAGGTATATTCAGCATGGACGAAATGAAATCCGTCCGCCCCGAACCCTCCATCGAAGAAATGGTGAGGAAAGCTGTTGAAATTCTCAGCAAAGACGAAGACGGGTTTTTTCTGATGGTTGAAGGCGGACAAATTGACTGGGGAGCGCACGACAATGATTTTGAATACATGCTTCGGGAGTTAATTGCTTTTGACTGGGCAGTCAAGACCGCTGTTGAATTTGCCATACAAGACAACAATACGCTGGTAATCGTCACCGCCGACCATGAGACCGGGGGATTGATTTTGACGGGCGGCGGAATGTGGGGAGAAGAATTAGAATACAACTGGGCAACAACGGGACACACACCCACTCCTGTACCGGTTCGCGCATTCGGTCCCGGGGCAGAAGACTTCGCGGGATTTTACCAGAATACGGAGATAGGCGTCAAAATAGCAAACCTCATGAAATTCGAAAATTTTCCCCGCCCCAAATACAAAAAATGAAGCAATTAATGATTGACTAAATTCAAATTATTACTTAACTTTATGACTCAAAATTATTGAGAATTCCTCGGTAGCTCAATTGGTAGAGCGGGTGGCTGTTAACCACTAGGTCGTAGGTTCGAGTCCTACCCGAGGAGCCATTGCCCCGTAATAACTTACGGGGTTTTTTATTTCTAAAGGGAAGTAGGGGAAGGTAAGAGTTGTGTAAATATGTGTCAGAAATGCTCGAAATCGATGCAGCAAGCCTCCGCTCACCGAGGTTTCATATCGTCGTCATTTCTAATATCGGGTATAAGAATTTAGGTAGTGGAAACCATGCAAAACCAGTAAAGGAGGAACGCATGGTTAGAATAAAACCAGTCCGCGTAATGAAGCGCGGTCATTATTTTCAATTATACTTTTATAACCACCTTCAGAAACGGAGACGTATTTCAGCCGGGAATAATTACCTTGTAGCTCAAAAGATGGCTGTGAGGTTCACTGACTGGCTTATTGATGGAAAAGATCCTGAGAAAGAATACCGCAATTTAAAAGTTAAAGATGCTTCATTGCCGATGACTTTACGGGAATCTTACTCGATCTTTATGAAGAGACATGGTAATTTCAAGAGTAAATCGATGCAGATCAGTTATGATAAGAGTTTCAGGATTATTTGCAGTAAAAGTAATTTAGCAGATATAAGCCTTGGGAGATTATACCTAGCCTTCTTTCAAATTATATGCATAAAAGATTAGAAGAAGATAATGTTAAACCTGCTACTGTAAATCGTGAAGCTGAATTTTTGAAAAGCCTTTTCACCAAAGCGGTTGACTGGGGTTTTTTACATACTAACCAACTTAGAGGAATGAAACTCTTTAAAGAAACGAACAAGAGAAATGTAAAGTTAACACTTGAACAGGTCAAAGCTCTAGTAGATATTTTACCTGAGACCATTTCAGACATTGTTGAGTGTGCAATTTATACTGGATTTAGAAAAGAAAACCTCCTCAGTTTAAGAATCGAGAATATTGAATTTGATGATAGTGGTACTGGTAAAGTAGTTTGCGTCAAAACTGGAACTTTGACTGGTCATAATGATTTTGTGGAATTTACAGTAATAAGCGGAACAATTACAGCTGTTAATGATGATATCGCAGAGGGAAACCACAAGAGCGTTCTTAAACATACGGCTAAAAGTAAAGACGACAATTATGGTGGTATCAGTATCAATAATGTATCTGTAAGCATTACAGATGACGATAC
>JADFON010000055.1 GCA_022562855.1 Candidatus Zhuqueibacterota bacterium
GATACTGAAGAGTGTTTTAAATACGAAGTATCTAAATTAATGGATTCTTATTATATCAAAACCGCCAGCCGAATCCAAACGTAAAATCAACGCCGGTGAAATCGACATCATATGAATTATGAGTCTGTTTGTCTTGAATACGCATCCCCTCTGCTAAACGTGCCTGAAACCGGGAATTTACAAAAAATCTATTAAATGAGCTTTGCAAATCAATAAATAAAAGTAATCCATATCCGATTTGAGTTTCCTTAAATTCCGATTTTGATTTCATACCCGTATCTATAGAAGTTAAAACGTCCTTTTTGACCAACCTGCTAATATAAAGCGAAGGACCGATTCCGAAAACAGGAGAAAACCGGTTATCACGACCCCGAAAGAAAAATTCGTATAAAATACTTATAGGAACTGATGTAAACTCCCAGTCCTCATCGGCAGTTCTTATAGGACCGCCAAATCCCCCATGGGTGCTTTTACCTTGCGCAGAGATATTGACGGTTTCAAAAAGTAAAGAAGTACCCCATGTATTATCGATATGATAAGCAATTTTCAAGAACCCGAATTTACCATGATCTTCTTTTTCAAAGAAATCATAAAACCTGCCACCGTCAGCGACAACTGTATGGGCAATCTCTGTAAATTTTATAACATCGTTGAGCGGCACAGACCCGGCGCCTCCTCCGAAACTAATGGAAAACGGTTTTTCCTGCGCAAACGCAGCATTGTTAGCCAGTTCGAAGTGGATTAAACAGCATGTTACCAAAATCATTAGTTTTTTCATTTTCATATCTCTAATCTGTCAGGGTGCAAATCCTTGCCGTGCAATATATTGCACTCCTTCATTGATTTAAAAAAATAGTATTTCAATAGTTATCTGATTCTTTAAGGTTGACTATAGTGGTTTTTCAGAATATTTACGAACGGTCAATGATCTTTGTTACGATGAAATTAATTTCACAATTAGAAAAAGCAATTTGTATGCCAAATATATCTTTTTTATTGTCTTTTTGTATAATTTTTGTAAATTTGTTTTCAGTATAGGGTTGATATCAATGACAGGGTGTCGGTTAGCATGAAAATACGAGTCGGTCAGGGGACAATCGAAGTTGTTCAAGGTGATATTACTTCTCAGGGCGTTGATGCTGTTGTGAACGCGGCTAACAACCACCTGTGGATGGGTTCGGGTGTGGCGGGCGCGATCAAGAAAAATGGCGGTCAGGAAATCGAAACCGAAGCGGTCAAACAGGGCCCGGTTGAAATTGGGGAAGCAGTTATTACCACAGGGGGGAATCTTTCTGCAAAATACGTAATACATGCGGTGGGGATGGGGCAGGACCTCAGGACAGATTCGGAAAAAGTGAGAAATTCGACGAGGTCAAGCTTGAAATTGGCTGATGAAAATAAGATCGAATCGATAGCGTTTCCGGCAATCGGTACAGGCGTCGGGGGATTTTCCCTGCACCAATGCGCGCAGGTTATGTTGAATGAAGCTATAAACTTTCTAACTGAAAATGCAACGGTTAAAACCATTCTGTTTGTACTGTTCGACGATGAAGGTTTTCGGATTTTTGAAGAAGAGCTGAGGAGTATTTTTTCCTCAAAGTAATCTGTCGGGTTGAGTATGACGATATTAACTTTAGAAGTTAAAGTTGACGATACAATATGAGTGAAAAAGAAAAAAATACGGCACGGCAATACGTCGGGATAAATTTTAAGTGCTGTAAAACCTACAACAGAATCTATATCAATAAAAAGCGTGATGCGTTTGTAGGATGGTGCCCGAAATGCGCCCGAAAAGTAACGCTGACAATCTCTCCGGACGGTGAAGACAGTCAATTTTTTGAAGTAGGTTGATTACCTTAGATTTAGCTTCTGCCATATATAATTGAATATTTTCTTTCGATATGCCGAAAATTACTATATAAGTAACTTAAAACTTCTCAAAGAATCTAACGGTGACATGATAAGAATATTGAAGATTCTATTTATTGTATTTTTGGTCTTAATCCAGAACAACCAGGTTTTTTCCCGGCAAATCGTTTTTGATATGCCGGTGGAGCAAAAGGTCAATGGTGATAAGATCAGCGCCGGAATCAGAATACCCGCGTACGACCCACCGTTATTGAACGTAGATATTTTGAGTTTTTTGCCGCAGACTTATCGCTTAGCTGCCACTGTGCGGCTGGATAAGAGAATGACGCTTCCGGTGTTTATCCAATCACAGGCTTCGCAAGGCGGTGGATTTAAAGCCGGGTTAAAATCAATTTTATTCGGCCCCCGTGTCGGGTTGGAAGCGAATGAAAATCAGTCCGTCTCGTTTATTGAAAAAGCAAACTTGTTTATTCCGATTGCCCCTTTCCAGGCATATTCCACCAACGGGATAAAAGGATTCCTGACCAGCGCTTTTTTCGGACCTCGAGTTGGGATGGAAATCGGCGAAAGAAAGATCCGCAGGAAAGAATGGATCGGACTCGTCCCGGTCGTTTTAATCGCTTATCATTTATCTACCTCAAATCCTGCCACTTCGACCGTAATTGTCGAAGCGGTTGCAGCATCGATTCTATCGAGACTCTGGTCAGCTCTCGATGCTTTCAAGGGAAAGACGATGACCGAAATCGAGTTATCAGAAAATCTGAAAAAGTAGAATTCATTCTTGATAATCTGATTTTTTTTTGAAGATTATTGCTCTTAATATATAATCTGCTGCTTGACGTAATATAGCTCCAAGTTAACGTGAAGAATCTTTATAAAATTGCGCTTTTTTTATCGCTGACACTCTATACACCTGTTCCGGAAATATATTCGCAAGATCTGCTGTATAAAGGTTTTAAGGTTGGAATTAACCTGGCAAATATCAGCGGTGAAGACGTAGGGGATACGCAAACAAATACAGGACCGGTGTTGGGTGCATATGTAGTATTAAGAATTACGGACCGGTTCTCATTTCAACCCGAAGTGCTTTACTCGGAAAAGGGTTGGGAATTGTTTGACGGAGTCGTGAAGGTAAATATAAGCTATCTCGATATACCACTATTGGCAAGATTAACCCTGTTATCTAACAGCAAAACAAGCCTGGATTTTTATCTTGGACCAACCTTTTCCGTAAAGTTAAAAGGAACAATGGAAACCTCCGGGGTGGAGACCGGCTTTGTGGTAAAAAAGACAGATTTCGGATTTACTTTCGGCGCTGCTTTCAGGTATGATCCGGTCATATTCGAAGCGCGCTTTACACAAGGATTATCTTCAATCGACGCATCGGCTGCAGATTTGGATTTTAAGAACAGGGTGATAACGTTTTTAGTAGGATTATCGATAGATTAGAATTATTTTAAGACTGTTGAATTAATAGACTATTTAACCTGAGGCATGGACAGACGGTCGCGTTCCCCGAGTATTCGGGGGATGAGGAAAGTCCGAACACCAAAGGGCAGGACGTCCCCCGGTTCCGAAGTTTCGAATGGGGGGATCTTTCCCCCGGGTACTCTGGGGGGATGAAGGAAAGTGCCACAGAAAATATACCGCCCCTGTTATGTTTCCCCTTCCGGGGATGCGTGAAAGAGGTAAGGGTGAAATGGTGGGGTAAGAGCCTACCGCGTTATGGCGTGGCGTAAGCCATCCCGAATCATGGGACAAGCCATCCCTAATCCCGCCTGCCCCTACGGGGCTCAGCGGGACCACAATGTGGCGGGACCGGTAACGGTGACGGCAGGGTAAACCCCGTCCGGTGCGAGACCAAATAAAGGAGAAGAGGCTGCCCGTCTCATTTGACTCCCGGGTAGGTCGCATAGATAAATGATCGTCCGCGACAGAATTCGGCTTACAAATTGCCTCAGGTCTTTTTGTAATAATCCTCGATTTCTTTTTTAAAATTCGTGGCGCAATCAGGACAAAGACCAATAGTAAATTGCGCCTTCGACCTGCTGCTTATATATTCTTCCATCTGTATCCAGATTTGCTTATCATCCCTTATTTTCTTGCAGGAATAGCAGATAGGCAAGAGTCCGCTTAAAGTTTCAATCTCAACTAAAACCTCGTTTAGTTGGTTAACAAGTTTTTGCCTTACAATGCTATATTGTATAGACTTGAATAAAAGTTCGGGAGTTACAGAACCTTTGACGAGGTAATCCTGTGCGCCCGATTCGACAGTTTTTATCGCAGTGTCTTCGTCAACATTTCCCGATAAAACTATAACCGGAATGCTTTTGGCATGATGGGAAATTTTGATATATGTCTCTATTCCAAACCCATCCGGCAGTGAGAGGTCTAACAAAATTATATCGACATTGTTGCTTTGCAGGTAATCTATGCCTTTTTTTAAATAATCTTTGTGAGTTATGTCAAACCGAAAACGATCCGGCGCCGATTTGAACAATTCGAATATCAAGCGGGCATCACCCTCATCGTCTTCAATGAACAAGATTTTAATGACATCTTTTTCAGTCATATTTTTCATCCTGATCTTTCGCAAACTCTCTTTCGTAATAATCTAAAATTTCGCCAATTACTTCCTTGAAATCGTTCCAATTAATCGGTTTGGTTTTAAACAAGTCGGCTTGATATTTGTAAGCTTCTTTTATGTCTAACGGTGATCTTGAAGTAGACAATATGATTACAGGAATTGATTTAAAGCGGGCTGTCTGTTTTATTTTTTTTAATACTTCGATCCCACCCATTTTCGGCATATTGAGGTCTATTATCATAAGATCCGGGAATTCCGATGATTCCGTAATTTCGCAATACTCCAAATATGAAAGTACCTCTTCACCGTTGTCGGCGGTAGTTAACCTGATATCTGCTTTATGACATTTGAAAGCTTCTTTTATTAGGAAAATGTCTGCATGATCGTCCTCTGCAAGCAATATATTGATTTTCCGAATTTTGCTAAACACCAGAATACTCCCGGAAAGCGGTTTTTCTAAGAGAAAAGAAAAACGTTGTACCTTCACCGGGTATGGACTCAAACCAGACCGATCCTCCGTGACGTTCCACAATTTTTTTTGCGATAGACAATCCTATGCCTGTACCAGGGTAATCTTTTTGAGTGTGAAGCCTCTGAAATACAACAAAAATCCGTTCCTTGTATTCCTCCTCAATGCCGATTCCTTTATCCGCAACGGAAAAGACGACTTCATCGCCTTTGTCTTCACAGGAAATATGTATTTCAGGTGTTTTATTTCCGCTGAATTTCAGACTGTTGCTTATCAAATTTTGAAATATCTGGATTAGCTGCACATCATCCGCAAGTACATCAGGTAAAGGATCATACGTTACTTTTGCTGATTTTCGTTCTATCGGAAATTGCAGGTTTTCAACCGCCCTGTTTAACGATTGTTCGCTTGAAATTACTTCAAATGACTTTCCGCGCGTAGTTATCCTCGAATATTCCAATAGATTAATTATGAGGTCCTGCATTCTTGTTGCCCCCAGAATAATATAATCGAGCATTTGATCGGCATCTTCCTCTATTTTGCCCTTGTACTTGTTTGCAAGTAATTGTGAAAAGGAACATATTTTTCTTAATGGTTCCTGGAGGTCATGGGAGGTTACATAAGCGTACTGTTCAAGTTCTTCGTTGGAAATTTTTAATTTCTGAGCATTTAATCTTAGGTCTTCAATCGTTTTTTCTAATTTGTCAGACATTTTATTAATAGTATTGGCTAATAATGCGACTTCGCCACCGGTATTGATTTCAATTCTTTTGCCAAGATCACCGTTGTAAATAGAATTTGCCGTACTAACCATGACATTTAGAGGGATTACAATCCGGTTGACCAATACAATTGTAACAATGCTGGAAACAAAAACAATTATAACAGTAACGGATATGGCTATAAAAGCGGAAATATTCACTTTGTTTCTTATTTCGCTTGCCATTCTCATTATATCATCAGAGATTAGAAAGTCAACTTTTCGCAATATATCTATCTTTCCGGTAGTTAAACTAAACCAATATTCAGGTTCAATTTCGAGAGCTTTCGGACTGTTTTGAAGAGCAAGTTTCAGGATTTCGTTTACTTTGATAGAATTTTCATTAGTGGAATTGTCGGAAAAAAATGCGTATTGTTCCGGCGTCGCGAAAGACCTGAACAAATTAGAATAGGTTTTCTCTTCTAATATTAATTGCTGAATTCTTAACCTATTATCCTCCGGATAAGTCTTTGACGAAAAAACGTCGGTCAATAATGCTCTTTCGATTCCGGCATTTTCTATGATTTTCAAAACATTTATGTGAGCGCTTATCATTGATGTAAATTGTTGATCGCTATTTGTATATAACAGTTCGCTTATCATGGAAATCAAGGAAGCGGTTAAAAATGTATAGTACTCCATTTCTGTTTTTGTATTTATCTTTAACAGGTCGACAGAAGTTCTAATTTCATTTAGAATACCCAAAGAAGAAGTAAATTTTTCAAATTCAAAATATGATATTTCAGGAATAATGCTTGCAGTACTGGATTCAATAGTTTTTGTGAGATTTCGAATTTCCCTGTCCGTAAGTAATCTTTGCTCTTTCAAATTCTGACCGAATTGTCGTCCATTACTTCCTAAGAAACCCGAGGAAAATCCACGCTCCTTCTGGATTTCATGGATCAGCGAACTAATTGAAACAGAATAGGAAGCATAAATTTCAATATTTTCCATCTCTCTTTGTATTAAAATTTTGTCGTAAATGAATACATAACTAAAATAAAGCATTCCGGCAAAAGGAATAAACAAGATTGACAGGATTTTGTATTTCAGGTTTAGATTTTTAATCATTGTCAATTTAACTTTATTAAAATTCACTGTATCAAAATACAAGATACTATTAATGGCAATTTACATGCCACATCTTGCCTTGTTTTGTTTAAACACTTGATATTATATAATTTATAACGACAGAGTATCCAACTATTAATGGAAAGAAATATTTAAGAATGCGTATTTTCACACACTGTGCGATACAGCCAAAAAAAGAATTGAATAATTGCAGGATTACAGTACTATAATTAAAATTATTGTTATTATTTGTAAATCTTTCTATTTTGTTCATTAAACTGGTTATGTCTAAGGGAAAACATCAATGAAAAAACTACTACAGCATATCCTGCCGATATTTGTTCTGATTACGATTTCTTTTTGTTCGTCCACCGGGAATGCCGACAGGGCGGACATAGAAGAAATATCGCTGTTTATTGAAGAGGCGATGATCGAATATTTTGTGCCTGGGGTAAGCATAGCTGTTATCAGCGATTTCAGCATAGACTGGGCAAAGGGATTTGGAGAGACGGATATTGAAACACGGGAACCTGTTACGGTGCGGACCTTGTTCCAGGCGGCGTCAATCAGCAAACCGGTTGCCGCCATGGCTGCGCTGAAATTCGTACAGGACGAAAAAATTCGACTTGATGATAATATAAATTTGTCCCTTGAATCATGGAAAATTCCCGATAATCGATTCACTGAAAACAAAAAAGTGACGCTGAAAAACATTTTGAGCCATACCGGGGGTCTAACCGTAAGCGGATTTCGCGGTTATAAATCTTCGGCAAGTAAACCTGATTTAATTCAGATTCTTAATGGAGAGGATCCTTCGAATTCTGCGGCAATTCGTGTGGATATGGAGCCAGGAACGGAATACCGGTATTCCGGAGGCGGATATACGGTAATGCAGCAGGCTTTATTGGACGTTACTCAAAAACCGTTTCCGCGAATTATGAGGGAAACTGTGCTTTCTAAACTGGACATGGATTACAGCACATACGACCAGCCCCTGCCGGAGAGCCTTCTGAAATTTGCGTCATCCGGTCACGGAAGAACGGGAGATCCGATAAAGGAGAAGATACATATCTATCCTGAAATGGCTGCCGCGGGACTCTGGACGACAGCGTCGGACCTTGCGCGGTTCGCTATCGAAATCCAGAACTCACTCAAAGGCAAATCGAATAAAGTTCTGTCACAGGAAACGGCACAAGAAATGACAACTCCCTATATTTCGGAAAATTATGCGCTTGGACTGCAAATTACTGAAAGAGACGGCAAGACCTATTTTGGACACGGGGGGAGCAATGCGGGTTTTAAATGTTTCATGATCGCATCAATCGATGAAGGTGTAGGCGTTGTCATAATGACAAACGGCGACCTTGGAAACCAGTTGTACCGGGATATTCTGGAAAAGGTCGAACAGGTTTATAACTGGAATGCAAATAATTAATCCGCAAAAAACAGATTGGAGAGATAATATGGATAATGTATACAACAAATTCTTTACATTCATGATACCGGTAATGGCTGTTTTCTTTGTCTTTGTATATACCGGAGATGTAAATGCGCAATTTGGAAGCGATACTATTGAGACATCCGATGGCGACTTAAAGATAACGTTTCTCGGTCACGGATCGTTGCTTTTTGAGTTTGACGGAAAAATCATATACGCAGACCCATCGGGCAGCGGTATCGACTGGCAGAAACAGCCGAAAGCGGA
>JADFON010000056.1 GCA_022562855.1 Candidatus Zhuqueibacterota bacterium
GCAGGGTCGTATAAATCGGGTATATCCGAATTAACAAGTTCCTGTAGAAAGGGGACTTCATCCTTGCGGGCATGCCAATTCATCGCAGATAGTGCCGCAGACCGCAGTTCCAATGCCTGTTCCTCGTCCTTGATTAGGTTCATAAGAAAGCTCAGGCTGTTTCTGTAATCGGTCTTTGCGAGAAGCTCCGGAAAATGAATTCTCGATTCTTGCGGCGCGATTTCAAATAATTGCAATCCCAATTTGAAACAATGTTCCGTAAGTCCATACTGTTTTAAAAACTTTATGAACAAAACCCCGGATGTTTTATGCATAATTTTTTTAAAGGTCTCAAGTATAAAAGTCTCGGCAAGCGCCGGACCGAGGTCCCAGATCACCTGGAGAAGAAAATCAATATCTTCATCTTTATATTCGTCTTTTCCCGCCGGGGACGGCTTTTCCCACATAACATTTGCAAGAAACGCCTGCGAGAATTGTTTTGCGTATTCTTCAGCCGGAACGCCGCCCCGCCCAGCGGGATCGAATCGTGAATATTCCAAACGCCAGACCATTGCAACGTTTGGATCAAGCGCTATATTCGCACTGATCCTCATTGATGTACCGATACCCTGAACCCGTTTAAGTTTGTCGGGGAATACTTTCTTTAAATGATCACCGGGCAGTGATTCACAGAGGTATTCAACCGCCGGCAGGTTTTTTATTATCGAAACACACCATGACAGGAAAAGGACCCTGTTTACTTCAAAAGATATTTTAGTTATTTTTATCAACTCTTTTGTAAAAAGCTCTTCACCAAATGTTACGGCAAACTTCCGGATTTCCGCTCCGATAGCGCTGATATTGTCCCTGTTTATCCTTCGTTCGAACTTGCTTATAAAATTTGAAACGCTTCCTGAGTAAAGCGTCCGTGAATCGGCAACATTTCCCGTTTCGGGTTTGCTTGATTTCTCATAAATACCCAATCCGTCACCGGGTCTGCTTTCTTTTCTGTCCTTTTGAATCTTTTCGCACGCCTTACGTAACATCTCGTTTTCATCCGAACTAATTGCTTGATCAAGGAGATTATCGATCTGGTCATCGCGAATGGTACTTAGAAAATTCCCGGATTTTTCTCTATTCAACTCGAACTTATCGGTCAACATAGATAGCAAATTATTATATACTGTCAACCGTAATTTATCATTGCAGTTATCGGAAGCTTTGAGCAAATTTGCCGCTGAAAATACGGTGTTTCTTGAAAGCGCTTCACCAATAAGAGGAGAAACATCGTCGGTCAGACCGGCATAAAAATGCAGCGGCTCGTCCCACCAGGGAAAGTCGAGCCTCCTGACAGTCTCTTCGAGGTCTTCACCCAACAGGCGGTAACCGGCAAAAAACTCCTGGAACAACTGGTGGTAAAATTTTATGCGGCCGTCGGTTTCCGTCAAAAGCCCCATTCCGAGCAGTTCATCAAGTAATGTGTCGGCGGTATATCGGTCCTTTTTGAGAACGCTCCTTTCAATGTTTCTTTCAAGAAATTTTCGAATTACCCCCCATACTGCCTCTTGCGATGTTCTTACCTCGCCGCGGTTTTGCAGGAAAAACCCGATGGACCCAGCCAATTCCAGCATAATCATTACGCCCGCCGTCGTTGACGTCTTTCGTAGTTTTATACTTTCACTGCTGAACCAAAGAACGAAAAATTTTCTGAACAGCCTGCCGTAATTTAAGGGAAGCTCCCAATTCGATTCCCGATAGACTTTTAACGCCATGGTAAGTATAAGAGGGTTCGAGACTATTTGGGGAAACTCACGGTAAAATGTCGATTTAAACGTATCTCTTTTTGAGGAAAAATCTTCGACGTCCTGCAGAGTATTTGCGATAAATTTGTCAATCTCATCAAGACTCAGCGGTCTGACAGATAAGACAGATATGTGGAAAAGATCGGGAAAATCCCGGCTCCGGCAGCTTATTATGCAGGATGTTTTTGGATATAATGCGAGAAAGTGCTTTATATCCCTGACAGCATGATCCCATAGATTAAGAGGGCATTCATTGAGACCGTCAAGGATAACTAATAACGAGCCTCTATTTAACAATTTCTCTATTGTCTCATCAAAATCACCTGAAAACGCATATGGATAAAATTGACCGGATATCATACTGCGGATGCTGTTTGTTCCTTCCTGCGGTCTATAAGAGTTAATCTCCAGAAAAACCGGAACCACTCCGGGGGTAAGACCTTCATCAATTGCCGCAGTATCTGAAAGATGATCGAGCAGAATTTTTGAGTTATGAAGCGAAAGATACTGTAACGCTGTACTTTTTCCTGCGCCCGGATCACCGATAAGAACAAACCGTTTCAGCGTCCTGTGGGCTTCTACAATTCCCATGCCGCGGCGCAAATCACCCTGTAATATAGTATCACCCGATGAAAATTCCGTATCCACCGAATCGGTTTGCAGTGGTGTATAACGGGATGATAAAGCGTTAAAGGAATGAACAATATCTTTTAGATACCGTTTTATTATTTCCGTTGTCTTATGGTCGAATTCACTCATAATGATAATTAATTTCGAAGACAGGAATTGAAAATTTAGTCCCGTAACTGCGTTACGTCCGGGAAATTATAGCTGGATACTAAATTATAATGTGGGATAACCGGCATGCTGTTATTCGGGTTCGGCGGGAGGTTTGTTCTCTTTCAGTATTTGGATAATTACTTCCGTAATTCGGTTTTCCTGCATCTCGTTCACTGTTAGCTTAAGGCTGTCGATCTCGATGGTTTCACCTTTTTCCGGAATATGTCCAAGGTGAAACAATATTAATCCCGAAATTGTGTCGTAGGCATCGTCATCTTCAAGATTCAGGTCAAGCAGCTCGTTTGCATCATGTATATTTAGTTTGGCGGAGATCTTAAAGGTATCGTCGCTGATTCTTTTTACCGGCTGCTCGAGGGGGTCGGTTTCGTCGTATATCTCACCGACCAATTCCTCAAGTACATCTTCGAATGTAACAAGTCCTGCAATACCGCCGTGTTCGTCCACTACAAGCGCCATGTGGTTCTTTTCTTTTTTGAATTGTCTCAAAAGGGCATCAACCATCATGTTTTCAGGTACAAATACTGCCGGTTTCATAATCGACGTAATAAGGTCAGCCTTTTTGTCCGATAAGCCTGCCTGCAGAATATCCTTTACATAGACTACCCCCAGGATCTTGTCGACACTTTGCTGGTGAACCGGTATTCTCGAAAAAGTTAATGTATTTCTAGCTTTCAAAGCTTTGCCGATCGTCATCTCCGATTCGAATGTAAACATATCGAGCCGCGGGGTCATAACCGCCGCTACTTCGGTATTGTCCAGTTCAAACACATTATGAATGATCTCTTTTTCTTCCTGTTTGATTACTCCTTCTTCTTCTCCGATCTTGACGATTGTTCTTACTTCCTCTTCCGTAACGAGAGGATACTTTCGCAGGTAAGTGTCTCCCGAACCGATTCTATTCGATAAATTGATAAACCAGGCGATTGGTGAAAAAATAAGTTGAAACACCTTCATCAACGGGGAAATTGTCAGGGCGACTCGTTCTGCGTGGTTCATGCAAAATGATTTTGGATAAATTTCACCGAAGAGAAGTATAAGAATGGTCATAATTCCCGTAGAAATACCCGCGCCGTAGGTGAGCGCAGACGCGACATTGTATGAATCGAGAATATTTATTGTGAGTGATGTAGCTATGGCGGAGGCGCCGACATTTGCGAGATTGTTACCGATTAACACGGTAACCAGCAGTTTGTGCGGTTTGGATTTTAAACGTGTAAGCAGACCGGAATTACGTACTTTTTGCTCAAAAAGATGCCGAACCTTCAAGTCGGAAAGCGACATAAACGCAATTTCCGCACCTGAAAAAAAGGCTGAGAAAAAAATGAGGACAGTAAGAAGAATCAACGGAAATGTCAACAGGTTTCTCCCATTCTTTTCAAACTATACCCACTATCCATATGGAAAAAACCGGAATCATCCGGAGAAGAGTCTGTATCCATATCCTTTGTATTATTTAAACAAAAATATGAATCGATAGCGCAACTTTACAATTTGTGACTATGTAAAAAAGATATAAATAAAATTAGTGTCTGTCAAGCAAATTCTAAAGGAAATAATGCCGATATTGCATTTCAGGATTGATTTATCTATATTTGAATTCAAATCTTCCATATTAGCTATGACTGTATTAAGATCAAAATTGTTTCCTGCGGTACTTTACGGTATTCTGATTTTTTTCGCTTCGTCAGTATCAGGGCAGGAACGGTATCCCGATAAAATATTTCCCCGGTCGCAGAACTGGTCGGTAGACTGCAAGATATACAGGCTTACCGAAAAAACCGTAATAGTTCTTTTCCAGGGTCAGGAAATTCCAATAGAAATACAACGGACTTCGCTTAAGAAATTGGAATACGAAGACGGAAGACAGGTCATTTTCAACCGGTTTGGACAAATAGAAGGTGAAATAACGCTTTCACGACCTGTGCAAATCCGGGAGGTGTTAAATCCGGGACTCGTAAAATTGTCCGACGGTGAGGAGGTTGTATTGAATGGAATAGATTTCAGCCTGCCCGCCGATTCACTCAGTCTGCATTATTTCGAAAGTGGAACGAACTACGTCAGGAGTCTCGTTCTCAGGTCAACCGTTCAACTCCAGTTTGACATTCAGCAGAGGGATGAATTCGGACGTTTGCTTGCTTATGTGATTCTGCCGGGCGGTTTGATACTCAACGCAGAGATAATCCGCCGCGGGTTCTGCCCGCTTGACCGTGGCAGAAACCTGATCTACCTGCAGGACTTCAAACTGCTCGAAGAAGAAGCAAAAAGGGAAGTGCGCGGGATTTGGAGTAAAGGGGGACAGCAACCCTGATATTAGGCTCGTTACCGCTTATTGTTGGAGGCGAGAGATGATTGTCAGCCCCTAGAACCCTGGCTGATCCTTCTCGCTTAACGGGAGTGGGATGAATTGTAGGGGTCTATATATTAAACCGCTGCCGAAAACAGTCAAGAACAGTTTTGAATTCTTCTATGTACAAAAAAAACAGGGGCACAACAATGTGCCCTTGTTTTATACGAATATGAGCTACTGAAGTATAGCTCTTACTTCACAGTACACATGCCGCAACATTGACCACTCGACATATCGCATTTCATGTCGCTATTTTGGAAAGCATACTGATTCACTGCAAAAGCGGCTCCGGCAGTCAAAAGAACCACAAGCATTATGCCGGCTACGATTTTTTTTGTTTTACCCATTGCAATTCATCTCCTTACATGTTGTTCGTATTCACAGCACGGTGAATATGTATAATACAAACATATATGATTTTTTCATAGTTCCGCAAACTATATTTTTTTGTATTTCAAAATTGAACTAATGTATTATTTCAAATTTTTGTATCCGGTTATTTCCGAAGTCCACGACATACACATAACCTTCGTCATCAACCACAACATCGGTAGGCATGTTAAACTGCCCGCCTGACATTCCCTCAGAACCGATAGACACGAGGTATTCGCCTGTATCGGAAAATTTTTGTATACGGTGATTGAAGAAATCGGCAACAAAAATAGTATTGCCCGGTCCGGCGGCTACGGCTGTTGCGGTCCTGAACCACCCGTTAAAACCGCCTGGAATATTTATAGCGAACGGACCTCCCCATTTTCGTTCAAACGTGCCATCGGGATTAAACATCTGAATCCGGTCATTGTATGCGTCTGCCACAATTAACATACCGTCAGGTAAAAGGGCAACATCGGTCGGGTATTGAAAGTAGCCTGCCCCGATACCCGTTTCGCCGGTTGAACCGTACTGCTTTATAAAGCGCCCGTCCGGACTAAGCACCTGCACCCGGTGATTATAGAAATCAGACACATACATTTGCCCTGATTCATCCACAGCGACACCGCCGGGACTGTCAAACTGACCTTCTCCTGTTCCTGATTCACCGAAGACAAATAGCGGATCGCCTTCAAGAGAAAATACTTGTATCCGGTCATTCAAATATTCTGTAACATATAATTTATCTTCAAAAATATCCAGATGCATAGGTCTTCCTAATTCACCGGTTTTGTCGCCGGTACTTCCAAATTCTCTCAAAAAGTTACCATCTAAATCAAATACCTGAATTCTGTTATTTCCAGAATCGCTAACAAACAATTCTTCACCGTTTATAGCTATTCCAATGGGAGATATGAATTCTCCGGGAGCAGAACCCTCGTTCCCAAAAGTTAATAAATAACTATAACCCGGTTCTTTTGGAGAAGGAAACCAGTTGAAAATCAAAGAAAATAGAACCAGTAAAAAAACTACAGACAGAAATGTATATAATAATTTACGTTTCATTTACCTCTTTCCTTAGGTAGTTTTGAAAACTTGATTTCTTTCGCAGTAAATCCTGACTCTTTTACGATTTTTACTATGGTCTTCTCATCTACAGATTTACCCTCTTTCAGGGAAAACGTAACGAGACCTTTTTCGAAATCAATTTTCAAATCTAAAATACCATCGATTTTCTTCATCTTCTTTTCCAACCCGTAAACACAAAAAGGACAGGAAAGACCGTCCACCCTGACTTCAACAATGTTTTCCTTTTGAGAAGATACCGCAACGGACGTATCTGCTTCCGATTCTGTTTGAGCGAATGCAATAGATCCGTTTAAAAGAAATAAAAGCGCTGCAATAATACTTACCTTTAACATTTTTTTCCCTTTCTTTTAAAAAATTAAGATTCTTGTTCCAAGTGTGAATATGAAATTCGTTTTTTGACCAGACGGCACATCCTCTTTGATGGGGATTTGCACACCCGCTTCAAGTAAAAATCTTCTGCTTGGGATAACCTGAATGCCGGGGGAAATAAACAATGTAGTCCGGCTACCCTCTAAGATAGTATTTCCATTTAATTCAAGATATGCATTTAATTGCTTTGGAGGATACACAACAGGTAAAATCGGATATCCTATAGCAAGATTATATACCAGATTGTCGTCAAGGTGCTCACCTACAGCATTATAACCGAATTCTCCGTATAAGCCATATTTAGTGGTAATATATGCGCCGATTAATCCAACCTTTGTTTGATATGCGCCAAGCCCAATTGAAGGCATATTATCTGTATCACCGGTTGGAAACGTCTCTTGAAGTTTTATTGCTATACGAAACGTTTTTCCCAAACCGTCTTTTTGGTAAAGAAGAATTTTTGCAAATAATGAAACATCACCTAAACCTGATTGTGAGTTTATATTTTCAGGAGCAATTCTTAAAAATGGTGCAATTACTCCTATAAATATTTTGGTTGTTATGTTGTATGGGATAACAAACGGTTGTGCATATACGGTTGCATTTTCTTTTGAGATATACTTTCCAAACGTCCTGAATCCCCGTCCTTCGAGACCCAGAAATATTGGAGTATCGGTATAGATCGGCGGACCCTGGGCAAAACTTGCTTGCAGAGGAATCATAACAAGTATTATGATATAGAGAAATTTGTGCATGTGACATTCCTTTACGTCTATATTACATTGAAATTAATTAAAATACAAAAGAATTTATCGGTATAATCCCGAACCGGATATTCCAAAACACTCCGGCAATAATTGTACTGATCCGGTAATAACCACACTCGGAAGATTACCCTGCCTCTTAAAAAATATCAACCAATGAGTTCTCAGTATAAAGAACAACGATAGGGCAAAAAAGAGTGGAATCAGTTTTAGACTCCATAGCTGCACAGCGCCTATTCCGGCGGCAAGACCACCTACAGATAAGGCTGCCGGTTCATCCTTCACATGTCATTCCTGTTACCCGGAGAGTTACTGTTCCCGATGTACTTTCTTTTATTGTTGCAGGTGCTTGGCAAAATTCATCACGAACATCAGAACTTAAAAATGTGAATAGTCTTGAAGTTTTCATTAGAGGAACCCTATTGTAAATGCCGTCTATTTGGCATATTTATAGATTACGTCCATCAGTTCTCTATACATTGCATTTTGAGTCTCTTTGTCATCCGAACGAAAGGCATCCGTAACACACTGTTCTAAGTAGTTACGCATGGTTTCTTTACTCAGACCTCTCAAGGCTTCATGCACAGATGAAATCTGCATCAGGATATCGACACAATAACGACCTTCCTCGATCATCCTTTCAAGACCTTGAGACTGTCCGGTAATTTTTTTTATACGAGTCAACAAAGATTTTTGACATGTATCTGTTAAGCAGCGTTGTGTTTGTAACATTGTGTGATCTCCTTATATAGTCATACCCTCTACCCCTATATACAATTTAAAAAACAGGAAGTTCCAAGAAAGTAATTTTAAATATCTAAAAAGAGAGCGTTGCATAATTAAAAATTCATCTCTTTTTTGTCATGTCCTCAAAAAGGGATCACTACGTGAC
>JADFON010000057.1 GCA_022562855.1 Candidatus Zhuqueibacterota bacterium
CAGGATAATAGGACTGCGTATATGCGATAGACATCCAGGGAAAACCAAGAACGCCGAGACCTCTTAAGTATTCAATCGCTGTCCAGATAAATGGAAACATGATAAAAAACAACATGCCGTATCGTTTATACAACCATCGAAAAAGAAGAAGTGTAACCCCGCTGTATAACGGTAAGTACAATAGCGACATTACGCCGCCAAGCGCCGTTCCGATAATAATCCAGTAAAGTCCGGCGGTGTGAAACCCAAACCCCCACCAGTATCCGGTTTTGAATGCTTGTTTTAACGTCCCCGTGCGCGACCAGTACAGCAAAGGGATAAGACCGAAATATGCGGCAAACCCAAACGGATAGGGAGGAAAAGCAACCGATACAAGTGCACCGGCTATCACAGCGGGCAAATAGTGGCGAATCAAATCGTAAAAATAATGTTTCATTTTTTTAATTTGAACCGTTACTCAATACTATTACTTAGATAAAACACCGCTTTTTTTGCTTCCTGCAAGGCTAAATATCCCTGTAATATAAACACCGCCGATAAGGCGTCGACTTTCTCCTTGTTACGGCTTGGTTTTATGTTCATTTCTCGAAGTGTCCGCTCAGCCTGTTTCGAGGTAAACCGTTCATCAAAATACTCGACAGATATAATGTCGGGGAAATATGATTTTAGCTTTTCACCAAACTGCTTCACTTTTTCGGCAGCCGGACCCTGTTCTCCGTTTACACCAAGCGGTAATCCTAATACAATTGTAACCCCGCTATAATTCCCAATAAATTCGCCGACTCGCTTCACTGCATCTGAAACATCCTTTACGGTTATTGTAGGTTGTGCTTGGGCTGTAATACCCAGTTCATCCGAAACCGCTACACCGATGCGTCGTTCCCCATAGTCGAGGGCTATAGTCCGGGCGCTTGTTTTTTCAACGGTATCCATATGTTGTTTCGTTGCTAAATTCTCCATAAATGGTACAATAAAGCCGTTAAAGACATTGTCAATAACGGCTTACTAACAACTTACCCTCAATCCTCAAGTGGTTTTTTCAATATCGTCTTAAGCACTTTTCCCGCTTTGAAATGAGTTTTTTTCCGGGCAGGAACCTGAATAACTTCACCTGTTCGTGGATTCCTGGCATTTGGTTTTGGATTTGTTATCTTTACTTCGAAAACCCCAAAATCCCGTATTTCGATCCGCACTTCAGGGTTGGCATTTATCATTATTTCCCGCATAGCGTTAAAGACGCCGTCAACGACTGTTTCCGTGGTGGACATTTTTTCGGCTAATAGTATTGCAGTCTTTTTGGTTACATCTTTTTTTGTAATAGTGCGCACATGATCTCCTCAATCACAGTTGCCGATTACGTGATTTCAGATAGTGTAATGCCAAACAAAAGTTACTGCCGGAAATACTTTCATAAATCCAGTTTGTTGTCATTTTACAGCGTTCCCAGCAATCTTAATGTATTAAAAATATTCTATTTATGCAAAGGTGTAATAGGTAACTAATTTTTCGATTATTTACAAGAGAAATAATAAATTTCACAATTATTTTTGTGAAAATCGAACATTTAATCATTTGTCAATATTATGGAAACCAAAAAACGGGGGCGCTGTTCATGATTCTTTGAAAATAAATAACGGAGATATGAAAGTCTATACTCTGCTTCGAATAGCTGTCTGTATTTAGAATAGCGCACTCAACGTTTTAACTTTTGTATGCCTCTTATTTTCTCCAGTTTATCCATCGCCTTTTTGAGCCAAACTATATCTTTGACTTCAAGGGTTATATCAATAATTGCTACAATTCCCTGTACCTCGATGTGGATACCGAGAATGTTTATATCCAGCTTCGAAATCGCAAACGCCATATCTCTCAAGAGGTGTTTTCTATCTGCCCCGACTACCTGAAAACTTGCCGGAAATACCCCGTCCAAATCCGGCGCCCAATCGACTTTAACACCATGTTCGTTTGCCGAAAACTGCTTTTGAATACTTTTACATTTTACCCGGTGCACGATAACACCTTTATCTTTGTTTGTGAAACCCAGAATTTTGTCACCGGGAATAGGTCTGCAGCATTTGCTCAATTCGATCACGAATCGATAGTCCTTTTCGATTACTATATACGACTCCCCTGAATTTTGTTTTTGAGATTTTTTCAAAATTTTTGGAATTCTCTGGAGCAGAGAAGATTTGTGGTCTTCATAGATTTTGGGGAACACCCTTCTTGCTATTTCCTCTGCACTTACTATTTGCGTACCCAGACCCTGCCAAAGCGTATCCAAATTGCTATAGCCGGAACGCTGTTTCAACTGCTCGATGTCCATTTCAGAAAAAGATTGATTGTGGTCGCGCAGTTCTTTTCTGAGCATTTCCATTCCGAGTTTTTTGTATTGAATTTTTCTGTTCTCACGAAACCATTTGTCGATTTGATTTCGAGCCTTTGAAGTAACAACGAAAGATGTCCAGTATTCCTGCAGGTTTGTTTTTGAAGAGGTCAGTATCTCCACTTCATCTCCATTGTGCAGGGTTGTATAAAGAGGAACAACTCTCGAATTAACCTTTGCCCCGATACACTGTAACCCGATTTCGGTGTGAACCGCAAATGCAAAATCGACCGGCGTGGCATTACTTGGTAAATTTATCAGTCTTCCTTTTGGCGTAAAAACAAATATTTCGTCCTTATACAAATCGAATTTAAAGGACTGCATAAATTCATCGGGGTCGGGGTTTTCTTTATTCCAATCCAGTATCTGGCGGACCCATGCAAGCTGATCGTTCAATTGCTTATCTTCCTCTTTTTCTTTGTACAGCCAGTGTGCCGCTATTCCCATTTCCGCAGAATAATCCATAGCCTTTGTGCGAATTTGCACTTCTATCATCCGACCAAATGGGCTTATTACCGTTGTGTGAAGAGACTGGTATCCATTGCTTTTTGGCGTGGCAATAAAATCTTTAAACCGGTCTGCAACCGGAGTGTACATCGTATGCACAATGCCCATTGTTGCATAGCAGTCTTCCTTTTTGTCGGTAATTATCCTCATCGCCAACAGATCGTATATTTCTTCAAAGGGAATATTTTGCTCCTGCATTTTTTTGTATATGCTAAAATAACTTTTAGGTCTGCTGATAATTTTTCCCGGAATTTTAAGTTTTTCCATTTCTTTGCTGATGGGCTTTATCATTTTCTCGATATGTTTGACCCTGTCTTCCCATTTGTCCTTAATTTTCTTATCGAGAAAAGAGTATTTTCTCGGAGCGAGATATTTTAACGCAAGGTCTTCGAATTGCCATCCGAGACTAGCTATACCAAACCGGTGCGCAAGTGGAGCATATACATCCATTGTTTCCTGGGCTATCCATTTTTGCTTTTTTTTCGGGAGAAATTCCAGAGTTCGCATGTTATGAAGCCTATCGGCAAATTTTATCATCACGACCCGGATATCCTTAGCCATCGACATGACCATCTTTCTGAAATTTTCCGCCTGTTTCAATTCTGCTTTTTTAAACTTTAAGTCTGCTATTTTTGTTACACCGTCGACGAGGTGGGCAATATCTTCTCCGAATTCCTTTTGAACCTCACTCAGTGTAACTCCGGTGTCCTCGACCACATCATGAAGAAGCCCGGCAGATATGGTAGTAATGTCCATTTTGAGGTCAGCCAAAATGTTTGCAGCCTCAATGCAGTGCTCAAAGTAGGGAACCCCGGACCGTCTCGTTTGGTCTTTATGCGCTTCGAAACCAAACCAGAAAGCCTTTCTCAAGATTTTATTCTGACCCTTTGGCATATAATCCAATATCTTGCGCCGGAGGTCTCTGTATTTTTTTTCAAACGCTTTCTTCATGAAAATGTATATTCCAAAAATATTTACAAGAAAAATTCGATCTTACTTTTAACAACTTTACCCTAAAGCAACCGGCGCCGATTTAAGAAGTGAATTAAACTCCGAATAGTGCATTCTTATCACATTGCCTACTGATTTCATGCTCTTGAACGTATTGATAAGTTGCTCCAGCTCTTTTGTACTTGATAATTCGACAACAAGTATACAACTATATTCGTCGGACATATTGTTACTTATTTGATAATTGAGCAGATTTACTTTTTGTTTTCCGAATACCGGGGTAATGTTTTTAATAAAATCGTCCTGCTTTAACAATGAAACTTTTATGCCCGCTACGTATGTCCTGTCGGCTTCTTGCTCCCAATCCACTTCAATTTCTCTTTCCGGTTCGTTTTGCAATTGCCTGATGTTTTTACATGTATTACGGTGGACGGTTACTCCCTTTCCCCTGGTTATATATCCCATTATCGTATCACCTGGAATTGGGAGGCAGCACTTCCCGAAATGAACCATAAAGCTATCCATACCACCTACTTTGATTCCCATGGGATTTTTTCTTCCGGAGCTAATTCTTTGTTCGATTGTTTCCTCATGCTGTTCCTCTTTTTCCTCCGGCTTCAATATTTTCTTGATAACCGCCTGCGCGGCGTGTTTTCCGCTACCGACGGCGTAATATAGATCGTCGATCGAATCAAAAGGATATATTTTGCAGATTTCGTTTAACAACTCATTTGTAATCGCTACTTTGACTTTCCTGAGGGCACGAATAAAGATCTCTTCGCCCAGCTTTATGCTCAGCAATCGCGTCTGGTTTCTGATCCATTTTCTGATTTCAGCCAATGCTCTTGAGCTTTTTGCGTATTTTACCCAGTCAGTATTGATCATCGGCTGGTTAGAAGTCATTATTTCGACTCTGTCCCCATTATTTAATGCACGGTCAAACGGTACTATGGCGCCGTTAACCTTTGCCCCGGAGCAGCGCATTCCAATATCCTTGTGAATCGAGAACGCAAAATCAATCGGTGTTGCCCCCTTCGGGAGTTTTTTCAATTCACCTTTCGGAGTCAATACAAAAATATCGTTTTTAAACTCCTGCAGATTGAAAAAGTTTTCAAAAGTTTTATCTGCAAATCCGGCACTGCTTTTTGTGGCATGCTCACGAAACCATTCGAAAAAAGAATCTGTCCCGCTCTTTTTGCCGCCTTCTTTGTATGCCCAGTGTGCCGCTATACCAATTTCTGAAGTTTTGTGCATTTCTTCAGTACGAATCTGCAGCTCGAATTTACTTTCTTCTGAATTGCTGTCCTCAAGCAATAAATGGAGAGATTGGTAACCGTTAATCTTCGGCTTCTGGATGTAATCATCAAATTCTTCGAGAATCGGATTGAATATTTGCTGTGCGACAGCGAGTACCTTATAACAATCGGGAACGGACTTTACTACAACGCGAACAGCCAAAACATCGAAGATCTGGTCGAACGGTCTTCCGGTGCGCTGCATTTTACGGTAGATACTGGTTACATGTTTTGACCTCCCCGTTATTTCCGGAGACAAACGGTGTTTTTTTAATTCGTACTGCAGTTTCAAAATAACTTTATTCAGATAACGGTCAAACCGGTACTTTTTCTTTGAAATCCTGGAGGATATATCTGCAAATATTTCGGGATGTAATACTTCTAACGCCATATCTTCCAGGACAATCTTGTATTTAAAAAGACCCAAACGGTGCGCTAACGGCGCATAAAATGAAAGCGCTCTTTCAGCCTGCTTTTTCTGTCGTGAAGGGATAAGTTTTTTCCTGTTTAACAATCTTAAATACCTGTTGGCAATAAGCATCAATATTGCACGGAAATCATTCGCTACTGTTAAAACCATCCTGATATAATCTTCTTCGCTTTCTCCTTTTTTCGCCTTTTTTGCCAACATGCTTATCTTGCCATACTCCTCGACCAATGAACATAATTCATTACCGAATTCCTTTCTAATCTTGTCCATCACAACCGGAAACCGGTACAAATCGTGCAAAAATCCTGCTGCGAGAGAAAAGCTGTCCATACCCAAATCTGAAAGTATGTTTACCGACTGTATGGATTCGTCATGGGTCAACACTAACGGATCGCCGGTGAACTCACTACGCAAATTCTCGGAGAAATCCTTGACTGCAAGAACAAAACTCTTTTCGTCCGGTTTCATCCCAACGGTAAATGACTCATCGCTTATTTTTAATTTCTTTTGAATGGCGGTATTCATTGTTTTGTGACGCCAATCTCGATTTTCGGATTGGAAATTAATTTGACGCCGGTATGTATCTATACAACTAAACGAGCAAATTTCATGATAATAAAATACAACATATTTTAACTGCTTTGAACTATTTTTTGAGATTTCTGAGTATACAGTGAAAAATATCAAAAAATCGATAATTGAGATTCAATAAATGGAGAGGATTAATTGCGTGGATAACCGGATAGTGATTTCAATACTAATTGAATGAGGAAAATAGTTTGATTTTAGAAAATCCTTAGACCGGGATATCTTCAAACACGGCGAGGTTTTCAAACTTTGCGTGATCTTTTAAAAATGTCAAGTAAACGGTATCGGTCGGTCCGTTACGCTGCTTACCGATGATGATCTCGGCGATGTTTTCGGTTGAGCGTCCCTTGTCATCCTCCTTGATTCCGTACATTTCAGGACGGTAAATGAAAAGAACTACGTCCGCATCCTGTTCAAGAGCGCCTGATTCACGTAAATCGGAAAGCATCGGTCTCCGGTGTTCCCCTCCCCTTATTTCCGGCTGGCGCGAAAGCTGGGACAGGGCGATTACCGGGATATCGAGTTCCTTTGCAACTGCTTTGAGTGACCGGGAAATTTCCGAGATCTCCTGCTGCCGGCTTTCTTTTCCCGACGGTCCCTGCATAAGTTGAAGGTAGTCGATAACCAGCAATTGGATATTATGTTCCAATTTCAATCTGCGCGCTTTAGACCGCAATTCAAAAATGCTCAATGAGGCGGTATCGTCGATGAAAATCGGGGTCTCCGCAAGAGCACCGGCTGCGATTGTCAGCTTATTCCACTCCTTGTTGTCCATTCTTCCTCTTCTCAGCTTGTTTGAGTCAATTCTCGTTTCACAACTCAACAGGCGGGTGGCAAGTTGAAACTTCGACATTTCAAGACTAAAGAATCCGACGCCGATTTTGTCCGATACTGCGGCGTTGCGCGCCACGTTTAATACGAAGGCTGTCTTACCCATCGAAGGTCTCCCGGCAATTATTATCAAATCGGACTTTTGAAATCCTGCAGTAAGTTCGTCCAGCTTTGTAAAACCGCTGGGGACGCCGATGACCTTACCTTTGCGTTTGCTGTAACTCTCAAGCACTTCCAACGAATCATGGAGTATCGGGCTTATCTTTTCAAAACCGGCTTTTAACCCGATTTCGCTTATGTGGAAAATTTTCTGTTCAGCTTTGTCCAGCAGAGACCTGGCATCTTCACGCGCTTCATAACTCTCTTTCGTGATTTCACTTGCAATGGAAATCATACTTCTGAGCATAGCTTTTTCAAGGACAATTTTCGCGTGATATTCCACATTAGCCGTCGAGGTGACCCGGTTCGTGCATTCCGTAAGATAATACGCACCTCCGATTTCCTCGAGTTTTTCGTCTTTTTTGAGTTGTTCGGTGACGGTGATAAGGTCTATCGCTTCGTTGCGAGTAAAGAGAACATTCATTGAATGGAAGATTCTCTGATGTGCAGTTTTGTAAAAATGATCCTCCTTCAGCAGTTCCATAGTGCTAAACACAGCGTTGCTTTCCTGCATCATGGCGCCAAGTACAGCCATCTCGATATCAACATCCTGCGGCGGAATCCGCTCTTTTAAACCGTTGTCTTCCATAAATTTAGTATGGTGTTAGTTCTTCGATACTTTTCTTTGTTTCAGTTTACTAAGATAGAGTCTTTGAATCTCCTGCATATCTTCCCATGTCGGTTTTTTGAAGTTACTGTTTCTAAGCAGCGCTGCGGGATGATATGTCACCATCATATCGGTTCCATGATAATCGTGCACCTTTCCGCGAAGCGCGCCAAGCGTCGAATCAGTGCGTAAGAGTGTTTGCCCTGCTACCCTGCCCAGCGCAACAATCAGGACGGGATCGATGAGTTTTATCTGGTGAACCAGGTACGGCTCACAGCAGGCGATTTCACCTGCCTGGGGGTCGCGGTTTTTCGGCGGTCTGCATTTCAGAATATTCGCTATATATACATCAGACCGGTCAAGGTTTATCGCATGCAAAATTTTGTTGAGCAGTTGACCGGCGCGTCCGACAAACGGTTCCCCCTGCAGATCCTCGTTTCTGCCAGGCGCTTCACCGATAAATAACAGGTCTGCTTTCGGATTCCCGACGCCGAAAACAAACTTATTTCTTGTCTTCCCAAGACTGCATTTCTGACACTCTTTTATACGGTCATAAAACGCGCCGAGTTCAGATATGTTTTGCCAATTTTCGTCTTGAGAATTCGATTTGTCTTCTATCGTCGAAATCCCGCGGGAATTATCCGACGCTATTGATACAGCCTG
>JADFON010000058.1 GCA_022562855.1 Candidatus Zhuqueibacterota bacterium
TATATGGGGTTTATGAGAATAAATTAAAAGAACTACAGCCCGATATTATTATTACACAAGATCAGTGTGAGGTATGCGCTGTTAATTTAGAAGATGTTGAAAAAGCTGCCCATAAAGTTTTGGAGTCCCATCCCCAAATTGTTTCATTAGCTCCAAATACTTTAGATGAAATATGGAATAGTATTGAAAAGGTTGCAAAGACATTAAATGTTCATGAGAAAGGAAGACAAGTGGTTTCACAATTAAAACAACGAGTAGATACTATCTACAATAAGACACAGCCATTAACTAATC
Organism: Candidatus Zhuqueibacterota bacterium; assembly: GCA_022562855.1. Taxonomy (GTDB): domain Bacteria; phylum SM23-31; class SM23-31; order SM23-31; family SM23-31; genus JADFON01. Next base: position 295 of record JADFON010000058.1, read on the forward strand.
GTCCTACAGTTACATGCATTGAATGGATTGATCCATTAATGGCCGCGGGCCATTGGATGCCAGAATTTATTGAAATGCTAGGTGGCAAAAACATTTTTGGAGAGGCCGGTAAGCATTCTCCCAAAATAACTTGGGAAGAGCTCAAGGAAAAAAACCCGGACATCATGATCTCTATGCCCTGCGGATGGGGTATGGATCGATGTCGTCAGGAAATGAAAACATTAACGAGTAAACCAGATTGGAGTACATTAAAGGCGGTTCGCGAAGGGCACGTCTATCTTGCCGACGGAAACCAGTATTTTAACCGTCCGGGCCCACGTGTTGTCGAGTCACTTGAAATATTGGCGGAAATCCTGAATCCGCGGATGTTCGATTTTGGACATGAGAATACAGGCTGGATAAAACTTTGAATTAATCCGGAAATATTTTGTAGTATTCATTCAGTATTTCAGGGACGTTTTATTTAGTGGAATATGAAATAATTTCACCGGAGGAAAGATGAAACATATGAATAAATATGTATCCGCGATTCTGTCGATACTACTTATTTTTGCAATAATAAATGACTCCCTGGCGCAAAGAGGAGGAAGGGGCAGGGGAGGAAGAGCCGGAAGAGGAGAATCAATTACCTTTCAGATTGAACGGATAAAACTTCCGCCCGGATTTTCGATAGAAGTATACGCAGAAAATGTCAGAAACGCCCGGTCAATGGCATTGTCGCCAAGCGGGACGGTGTTTGTCGGCACCCGGGCACGCGCCGGCAACGTCTATGCAATACTTGACAATGATAAAGATCATAAAGCCGATGAAGTCATTACCATTGCAAGCGGTCTAAACAGCCCGAACGGCGTGGCGTTTAAAGACGGTTCGTTGTATGTTGCTGAGAGAAGCCGGATAATAAGGTACGATAATATCGAATCAAACCTGCGAAATTCACCCGAATACAAAGTCGTCCTGGATGAAATTCCTGCTGAAGGTGGGCATTCATGGAAATACCTGAGTTTTGGTCCCGACGGGATGCTCTATTTTAATAACGGCGGTCCCGGTAACAATCCTTTGCGGTTGGACGAACCCCGTTATGCAACAATAATAAGGGTTAACCCGGATGGAAGCGGTTTCGAAATATATGCCCACGGCGTACGTCAATCGGTCGGTCATGACTGGGACCCGCGGACGGGCGAACTCTGGTTTACCGATAACGGCAGGGACCGGTTGGGCGATGACAGCCCTCCCGATGAATTGAATCATGCTACGCGCAAGGGTCAGCATTTTGGTTTCCCGTATTTTTTTGGAAAGGACATCCCCGACCCCGACCATGGTGAAAAGCGTCCGTTGAGCGATTTCGAACCCGTTGCCATGGCGCTTGCGCCGCATGCGGCAGCGGTAGGGATGAAATTTTACACCGGAGACATGTTCCCGGATGAGTATAAAAATGTGATTTTCATAGCGGAACACGGTTCGTGGGATATATCCGACTCCAATCCTTATAACGGCTACAAAATCTCTACCGTCAGAGTGGAAAATAATAAAGCGGTCAGCTACGAGACATTTGCCGAAGGATGGCTGCTTGAGGACGGCAGAAGACGTTTCGGCAGACCGGCGGACGTCCGCGTTCTTGCAGACGGTTCGATGCTCGTCTCCGACGATATGGCGCACGTGCTATACCGGATTACGTATAATAGGTAGATATTAAAGTTTAGTTTTATAAATAAAAAGCAGGATTCTGATAATTCAGAATCCTGCTTTTTTAGTTTGAACAACCCGGATATTGTATTGTGCGGTTGAATTCTACTTCTTCTTATCAATCTTGAATATGTCGACGTTTTTGTTTGAGTCGCCGATGAGATGCTCGGCGAAATAGTCCCACAGCATCCGCACGAAGTAGTCGTTCATCGGACCGAAGCCGTGTCTTCTGCCGGGAAGGATCATATAATCGAACCGTTTGTTCGCCTTGATAAGCGCGTTGACCATGCGGGTTGTGTTTGCAGGGTGAACGTTATTGTCGATACTCCCGTGTACAAGCAGTAAACGTCCTTTAAGATTTTCCGCCATTTCAGGATTGGTATCGATATTCGTTTCCCAAACGATTTCATATTCCTCTTCATCGTCATCACCGGTATCGGTACTCTGACTCGCAGCGCCTCTGTCATCTCTTCCACCGCCGCCTTCCGTGCCTACGGAATCTATCTCGTTTCCGCTTGATTTCAGTTTCTTGACCATTTTTACACCGAAGTGGTTTTCACCCCACCAGATATTGTAGATGTTGTTGTCGTGGTTTCCTGCCGATGATACCGCAACCTTGAAGAAATCGTTATACGGCGGGACAACCATTGCGGCGGTCGACAGAAACCCTCCGCCCGAGTGTCCGTAGATTCCGACACGTTCGATATCGATAAACGAATGACGTGATGCAAGCTGTTCAATAGCAGCCTTTTTGTCCGCAAGCGCATAATCGCGCGCATTCCAATAACCGTATGTGTGGTACGCGCTGTTTCTTTGTGGGCTTCCGCCTCTGCTGCCGACCGCAATAACAACAAATCCAAGCTGCGACAACGAGACATTCCTGTTTGTTGCGGAAAAAGTCTTCGGTACGCTTTCGGTCTGCGGACCGGGATACACGTGGGCTATTATCGGGTATTGTTTCTCCGGGTCAAAGTCGAACGGTTTCCACATCACCCCGTAAATATCGGTAATCCCGTCCGCCGCCTTTACCTTGAACGGCTCCGGCATTTTCCATCCCGCTTCCTCGAGCCGCGAAATGTCTATCTCTTCAAGCTCCATCAGCGAGTTTCCCTTGTTATCCCTCACAACAGCCTTCGGAACCATGTCGATTCTGGAATAATTGTCGACAAAGAAATTGTTCGACTGTGAAAATCTTGCAGAGTGCACACCGCTTTCCGGATTGAGGAGCTGCATTCCGGTACCGTCAAAATTTACCCGGTAATTGTGCGTGTAGTATGGGTCTTCGCCTTCTTCACGTCCGACAGCGGTAAAATAGAGAACCCTGCCGGTGGTATCGATTTTTGTAACCCGCTCAGCCATGAACGGTCCGGAAGTCAACCGGCTTTTCTGGTTTCCTTCCGAGTCATATAGATAGAAATGACCCCAGCCGTCACGGTCTGACCACCATAAAAGTTCATTCCCGTCATTGATGATGCTTAACTGTATGTACCGGACATTATAATATGGTTCGGACCGTTCCGAAATCAGCACTTTTACCTCGCCGGTCTCGGTATCGGTTACACACAGTTCAATGTCTTTCCAGTCCCTGCTTCTGCGAACGAAGTAGAGTTTATCGTCTGTCTTGCCTCTGAATATTCCTCCGCCGCCGACATACGTCCCGCCGATAGCCTGGTCGATCCACTTATCGGCGTCCGCCTTTACGGATGACTTGTCATCGGCGTCGAAAAACCACAATTCGTACTGGGGAACATTATCTTCGCCGGGCATGGGGTATTTATAGGTCTCAAGAGTTGGGCGCGGATCGTCAATTTCGTTTATTACCCAGAGATCGCCGACCTTCCGCCTGTCCTGACGGGATACATACATTTTGTCCGAATCGGTAAACCAAATATTCCTGGAGCGGATCCGTTCTGTCTTTGATGTGTCGCCGTCGTCTCTCGCGTAACTATACCACCGTTCACCATCGGTTGTAAGCTGGTATTCGGTGCTGTCGGGGTCGTCAGCCTGCATCACGAAAAGGTTGTGATTCCTCGCAAACGCTACATACGTACTGTCTGAATTGTAGCTCCTCCAGTTACCGGCATTGTCTTCCGGCTTACTCTTGATACTGTCGAGGAAGGTGACGGCTTTTGTGGCAATCGTGTATTCGAATTTAATGCTGTCTACCTCGAATTCGACCGCGCTGTTATTCTTGACGAATTTGATTGTGGTAACCGGATTCTGTTTAGGGTCGTAAGGTTTGTGCAGGAACTGACTCAACTCTGCGGCAAGCGCGGCATTGTCGAAAACCGGTTCTTTTGTCCGTCTCGCCGGATCGACAAGGTAGAATGCGGTGCCGTCGTCATTTTTGAAACGATACCAGAATTGATCGAGGTCCTCAAGCCATGTAGCGTTTATCCTGGTGTCATGGATCAGTTCATCAACCTTGTCCGATGTGAATTTCATTGCCAGTTTGTAGTTTGCTCTCGGCTTTTCGACATCCTGACCATATAATTGAAAAGGAACTATCAGGATGAGGAAGACGAGATGCAGGGCTACCCGGTAAAAGGTTATACCGGTAAAGTATTTGTAAATTGAATTACTTTTCATTTTTTCCTCAAATTGTTAAATTGTTTGTTCCGCAAAGTAGTTTTAATTTCAGCTATTTTTTGTTGAAGTCAAACATATTCACATTGCTGTGCGAATCGCCGATCAAATGCTCGGAAAAATAATCCCACAACAATTTTACAAAGTAATCGTTCATATCACCGTATCCATGCCGCTTACCCGGTAACACCATGTAATCGAACCGTTTATTTGCCTCGATCAACGCATTGACCATGCGGACCGTGTTTCCCGGATGCACGTTGTTGTCAATGGTCCCGGTGGTTAACAGTAAGTGACCTTTGAGGTTTTCCGCCATATCTACATTGGACGGAACATCGATCTCAAACCTCATCTTTTTATCGCCGTTTTCCTCCTTCTCCCCGTTTCCGCTGTTTCCCGACGTGTTTGTTATACTTTTTCCGCCGCTTGAATCCTCTTCAACAATTACACCCTTCACTCCGTGGTGTTTTTCACTCCAGTTCTGATTATAAATGTTGTTGTCATGGTTTCCGGAAGAAGAAACAGCGACCTTGAAGAAATCGTTGTACGGTGGGACGACCATCGCCGCGGTAGACATAAATCCTCCTCCCGAATGCCCGTAAATACCGACTCTTTCAATGTCGATAAACGGGAAACGTGAGGCAAGTTGTTCAATGCCTGCCTTTTTGTCGGCAAGACCGTAATCACGCAAATCTCCATATCCGTAATTATGATATGCCTTGGATCTCTGCGGGCTGCCTCCCCTGTTACCGATCGCTATCACGATAAATCCAAGTTGTGACAGCGGTACGTTCCTGTTTGACGGTGTAAAGGTAAACGGAACGCTTTCGGTTTGCGGACCGGGGTAAACGTGAGCTATTATCGGGTATTTCTTTTCCGGGTCAAAATTGAACGGTTTCCACATAACCCCATAAATATCCCAGACCCCGTCAGCCGATTTCACCTTAAACTGTTCGGGAAACTGCCATCCAACACCCTCAAGACCCGACATGTCGGTTGATTCGAGTTCCATTACAAAGGCTCCCTGTGTGTCCCTCAAAACCGATTTTGGTTCTGCGTCGACCCTTGAATAGGTATCGACAAAGAAATTGTTTGTCGGGGATATATTGGTGGAATGGCTTCCGTTTCCAGGGTTGAGCAACTCCATTGCGCTTCCGTCGAAATTTACCCTGTAAAGGTGGCTGTAGTACGGGTTTTCCCCCTCCTCCTTTCCGTTTGCGGTGATATACAGCACCCGTTTTGTTGTGTCTATCCTTGCCACCCTGCGGGCAAGGAATTCTCCCGAAGTAATTGGGTTTTTCAGGTTGCCATTGCCGTCATACAGGTAAAAATGTCCCCAGCCTGTCCGTTCTGACCACCAGATAATCTCTGAAAAATCATTAATATAACTAATTCCTTTTGTTTCCACGTATGAGTCTTTTATATACTCTTCAATCAATACCGTTTGTTCACCGGTTTCAAGATCGACATGAACCACCTCATGCCGGTCTTGTGTTCTCTCCTTGCGTTGAAAATAGAGTTCATTCGTATTCTTTCCCCACCGTGTACCGCTTAATCTTTGATCTTTCCATTTATATGTCTCGATTTCATTAAACTCGCTGGAAGCGACTTCATAGGTAAAAAGTTCATATTGTGTAACGTTTTCGTCACCCGGCATGGCGTATTTATAGGTCTGGAGTGTCGGACGCGGGTCTGCTATTTCATTAACAAGGAACAAATCCCCGACTTTACGGCTGTCGCTTCTCCTGACGTGGAAATTTTTTGAGTCTTCCGACCAGGACACGCTTGCTCTTACCTTGCGGGTTTCGGAAGTGTCGCCGCCGAAACTGTAGTATTCTTCTCCGTCAAACGAAATTTGATTTTCTACACTGTCTGCGCCCATAATATACAGGTTGTAATTCTTTGCGTAAGCGAAAACAGTACTGTCCGGGGAAAAATTTCGAAAATTTCCGCCTCTGCCGCCGCCGCGTCCACCCCTGCCGCCGCCTCTACCGCCTCTGCCGCCGCCGCGTCCTTCTCTCTCTTGCCGGACTACCCCGATGGAGTCAATCGTATAGGTGGTAAGATTGAGTTCATACCGTATCTTGGTTGTGTCGAGATCGAATTCTACCGATTGCATGTCATCGATAAATTTCAGATCGAGAACCGGGAGTTTTTTTGGATCGATGGGTTGATTGATTTTCTCCGAAAGCGCAGCAGCAAACCGGGCATTGTCGAAAACCGGCTGTTTGGTTTTTCTCGCCGGGTCGACAAGATAGTAGTTTCTTCCGTCACTGTTCCGGTAGGTATACCAGAACATATCGCCTTCATCGATCCAATTGGGTCTCACGGTAGAATCGTAAATGTACTTACTAAGATTTTCCGTTTTGAACTTGTTTGCCAGTTCATAATTGGCATTTTGCTGTGCTGAAACCGGAAAAGCGGAAGACATCGTCAAAATCGCGATGCTCATAATCGCAAAGAATACGAGGCTTTTTTTGCCGGAAATTCCGGCGGTTAAGTCTTTCATTGTACTTTCCTCCATTATGGATTTTCGGTAGGTCACGTTCTCCTGATTTTATCTAATTTCTCTTACAATAATACCTATTTATGCTTCAAATTGTCATCTTCCGGGAGGCTATGAGTTGTCTTAGCCAATTTTATGATTTCCTCCTGTTCGAGTATTCCTTTTTCCGTTATAAAACGGATTCCGTTGCGTAGCGGAACAGACTCGAAATACCGGTTTTTGACCAGGATATACTTGCTGCGCGTACGTAATATTTCTTCCGGAGGATGACTATCCGTTTCACGAGGATAAAAAGATTGCGCCAGTATTTTATCGGTTGTTGATGCGACATAAACGGGAATATTCTGTGTCAATGCGAGATCCACAATAAGACCCGTCCCAACCTTGTTTGTAAATTGTGTTTCGCTGATCCAGTCTGCTCCGATAATAACGCGGTGTGCGGATGGAATGTAATGGGACAAATGAATGTCGATTACAAGCGATACAGGTATTGAATACTTCGAAAGCTGTTTGGCAAAAAGTATCCCCTCGTTCATGGGACGCGCTTCTGAAAGAATTACAGAGAATGGGATGCCTTTTTTACGGGCAGAAATTAATACCTGTGCAACCGAACCGCTGGAGCTGTAAGTTAGAATTCTTATATTAGGGTCAATTATTTCTCTTCCAACGTCCCCGAGACGTTCCACCGCCGACTTACTATATTTGGTTTGCTTTTTGAGATAACGGACTATTGTTGATTGTGCCGCTTCAGTAGATAATTTGTCTTTTTTTAAATTTTCCGCAAAATCAGCAGCAGAGAGCATCCCGTTTCGAATCGACGCCATAAACGGTTGTGCATCTGCCAAACGTGTACAGGTGCGTTGGAACTCTTTTATCAATATTTTTGAAGATTTGTATTGCCTTTCATTGAGTAACGTGACCAGAACATGCATAGTATTCCCGGTCAATTGAAAAGCTCCGGAAAGGTTGTCGTTCCGAATGCCTGCAACGATCCTGTTTTTCATTTTAAATTAAAGCAGAAGCAGCAATGGTAAGAAAACAACTTCATAGTAAAATCTTTCGAGGAAAAAAACAAGATATTTTTCTGCAAAAATATAATTGTTCTGTGCAAAGAAATTTTGTATACTTATGACGTAAGCCCCGAAATGACAGGGGCATGCCATACTTCATCACATAGTGAGCGCTTACGTGGCGGGAAAGATTCCTGACTTTACATGTTTCCCGATACTTCGGGAGGAATAATAAACATTGTTTCCGAATAAAAATTTACTACAGAGCACTATGAACGCACATTAATTAACAACTAAAAAAATGACCTTAGAAAGTGCGAATGACAGA